>CACXGE010000129.1 GCA_902767135.1 uncultured Lachnospiraceae bacterium
GAAAATAAAGTCAGATTCAATGAAAAATACTATCATTATGCAGTCTTGTAAGAAAAGTATTGACAATTTTTTCTCGTTGTGCCATAATAACACCATAAGTTACAAGGGCGTACATATTCCATATGTGCGTCCTTTTGTGCTGAATCACATTGTTTCTTTGATGTGAGTATCAGGTCTCATTGGCGAGACTTCAATGCGTAGTTTTAAAGAAGGACAAACAGAGTTTACAATGGAGTAACATCTAGGTAAACTCTGTTTTTTATTATTTATTTTTGCTTTCATATTTTTAAAACTACCTGAAATCAGCCCTCGTGGACAGTAACAGAATTGCAGAAATTACAGGAGGTTGATGCAGATGATAAACTATAAGGATTTTGATTTGTTTTCACACACAGACACGATTAACAATTTACTGGCAAGGTATGGAGTGAAGTTTAGTTTGTATAAGAATGGAGAATTCAAAGAGCAACTCTTCCCCTTTGACCCCATACCAAGAATTATTGAGGCATCAGAGTTTGACTATTTAGAGAAAGGTCTTAGTCAGAGAGTGCGTGCTTTGAATTTATTTATCAAGGATATTTATACGGATAAAAAGATTGTAAAGGATGGAATTGTGCCCAAAGATTTTATTTACGCATCCAGTGGATACATGGTAGAGTGCGAAGGGATTATTCCTCCAAAATCCGTGTATTCCCATATTTCAGGAATTGATTTGGTAAAGGGAAAGAATAATGAATGGTATGTGTTAGAGGATAATCTAAGGGTTCCTTCCGGAGCTTCCTATCCCATGATTGCCAGAGAATTATGTAGAAAAAGTAGTCCCAAAACTTTTGAGCAAAATCGTTTGGAGGATAACAGAGATTATGCCTGTCTTTTAAGAAAGACCATGGATTATGTAAATGTGGAAGGACATACAGTAATTCTTACCCCGGGAAGATACAATGCAGCTTATTTTGAGCATTCGTATCTGGCAGAAAAAACAGGAGCCCATTTAGTAACCGGTCAGGATTTATTTGTAGAGAATGATAAGCTGTATTATAAAACTTATTCAGGAAAGAAAGAGCGTATCGGAGCAGTGTATAGACGTATCTCAGATGATTATCTTGATCCTATGAACTTTGTGGAGGATTCACTGATTGGTGTGCCTCACATCTTTGATGTGTATCGTAAGGGAAATGTGGCAATTTTAAATGCTCCCGGCAATGGTGTAGCAGATGATAAAGGTATCTATTATTTTGTACCTAAAATGGTGAAATATTATTTGGGAGAGGAACCGATTCTTCAGAATGCGCCCACTTATCTTCCGTTTTATGAAGAGGATATGAAATATGTTTTGGATAACTTTGACAAGTTAGTCTTAAAAGACGTGGCGGAAGCAGGTGGTTATGGTGTAGTATTTGGAAGCTCTATGACTAAGGAAGAAAAAGAAAAGTTTATTGCTATGCTGAAAAAAGAGCCAAGACGTTTTATTGCTCAGGAGGTCATAGACTTTCAGGATATTGATATCTTCGAACCGGGAGGAGTGGTGCCTAGAAAGGCAGATTTGCGGGCATTCGTATTATCTGGCGAAGATACAGTGGTATGGAAAAGCGGTTTGACGCGTTTTTCCAGAAATCCAGATTCATTTATTGTAAATTCATCACAAGGCGGAGGTTTTAAAGACACATGGGTATCATCACATTAGAAATGACAGACAGATTATATTGGTTGGGACGTTATTTAGAAAGAGTTTACACAACGGTAAAGTTATATGCGGACAGTTATGACCATTTAATCGATGAAGAACAGTATGATTATAAAACTTTTTGTAAAAAGATAGATATTCCGGATGTCTATGGTTCTAAGGAGGTATTTTTGCAGAAATATCCTTACGATGAGAATGATATGAACTCATTGTACAGTAATCTTCTAAGAGCCTATGACAATGCTGTTGTTTTAAGGCATGAAATTGGAAGCGAAGCTTTATCTTATGTGCAGTTATGTATCTATGACATCAAAAAATCCAGTGAAGGAAATGCACCTATGATAGAATTGCAGAATATGGTGGATCATATTATGGCATTCTGGGGTACGGCAGATGACTTGATTGCATCAGAGAGGATAAGAGATATATTGAAAACCGGAAAGCGGGTAGAGAGAATTGACTTGTACGGAAGGCTTAGTTTTCCGTTAGAGGATTTGAAACGGGAGGTTCACCGTATGACGTTTCGGGTAAAAAAATCAGGAATGAAATATGATGAAGAAATGTTAAAAGAATTAGAAGAGATGGTTGAGAGCGGACAGGTAGATTATCGAAAAGTTGTGGAGTTGATTGAAGCCATAATAGTGGTATAATACATATAGAAGTAACTTTTCAGAACCTAGCCCCTTGGTGGATGTGGTTTTGAAGAGTTGCTCATATATTATACTACAAGTAAGGGATGGGGAAACATGTCTGAACTATATTTTGAATATTATATGCAAATCACATTTTCTGAAATGGCTAGAAATCATAGCTTTACATTAAAATGCCTTCCACATTCAGGTGAACGGCAGGAGATTCAGGATTTAGAACTTAAGCTTTATCCTGAGGTAGATTATGAGACAGGTAGAGATTCTTTTGGAAACTGGTATATCTTTGGCAATATAAGTACATTACATAATAAATTTGAAGTAACAG
Organism: uncultured Lachnospiraceae bacterium; assembly: GCA_902767135.1. Taxonomy (GTDB): domain Bacteria; phylum Bacillota; class Clostridia; order Lachnospirales; family Lachnospiraceae; genus RUG11237. The sequence continues at coordinate 2,660 of CACXGE010000129.1, forward strand.
TTACAGGAAAAGCTCGCACAGGATTAAGTTCTTTTGTAACCGGTGAGGAGGATCTGCTTGCTCTGTATACCATTCAGGATAAGTATACAAAGCCCGGGGCAGGTCTTCTTTCTATGTTTGACAGACTTTATGAGAAAAAGGAAACAAATCTGGAGACAGCGATTCACATGATGGAGGGATTGTGGAAGGAATTCACTTACCTATCCGCCAGCACCAATGTGAGTACCACAGCAGAGGAGGCGGTGAATCAAGGCTGCGGGGTATGCCAGGATTATAGTCAGATTTTGATTAGTCTTTGTAGAATGGCAGGGATTCCAGCAAGATATGTGGTAGGTATGTTGGAGGGAGAAGGGGAGTCTCACGCCTGGGTAGAGATTTATGAGTCATTGGGAGAACATAAGGGGTGGTACGGTCTGGACCCAACAAACAATGTGATGGTACAGGATGGTAATGTGATAATCTCCCATGGGAGAAACTATAAAGATTGTAGAATTAATCGGGGAATTTTCTTTGGGGGTGGGGTGCAAGCCCAGCAGGTAAAAGTTAAATTGGAAGTAAAAAAATAGAAAATAAGAGAGGATAAAATATATGATAGAGACCATAGCTAAGGTGGAATTGCCGGTAGATGAAACATTGTATATCAGGAAAAATCGTATCAAACCATTGGGCGAGGATTGTGGAAAAAGGATTAGTATTGTCACCGGAATTCATGGAGATGAATTGGAAGGACAGTATGTGGCATTTGCCCTACAGGAGAGAATCCAGCAGAATATAGAACATTTAAAAGGAACCGTAGATGTGTATCCGGGAATGAACCCTCTGGGGATTGATTCTATTACCCGAGGAATTCCAGCCTTTGATTTGGATATGAACCGTTTGTTTCCAGGAAATGAAGAAGGTGATATGACGGAATATCTGGCTTCCAAAATTGTGAAGGATTTGGAAGGTTCGGATGTATGTGTTGATATTCATGCCAGCAATATTTATTTGGAAGAAATTCCACAGATTCGAATTAATGAGCTTCACGCAAAAGAGCTGGTTCCTTTGGCTAAGAAGCTGAATGTGGATTATATCTGGGTTCATGCAGCCAGTACGGTATTAGAATCTACCCTTGCCTATACCATGAATTCCAGAAATGTTCCCACGCTGGTGGTGGAAATGGGAGTAGGAATGAGAATTACAAGAAAGTACTGTGAACAGCTGGTAGATGGAATCTTTTATCTGATGCATGAAATGGGCATATGGACAGGAGAAGTTGCCCCTGTAAGAGAGCCCATTGTATCTCAGGATGGGAAGGTGTGCTTTCTGAATGCCAACATGTCAGGAATCTTTGTATCAGAGACAAAACACTGGATGGACTTAAAAAAAAGTGACCTGATAGGAAAAATTATTGATCCTTTGGAAGGTAAGGTGTTAGATGAGATTGTCTCCCCTGTGGATGGAATTTTATTTACATTAAGAGAGTATCCGGTGGTAGATGAGGGGTCACTGATTGCCCGTATTCTGGAACAGTAGGAGGAAATTGAGATGGAAAAAAAGACAATTTTTCAAATAAATGGTTTATACCGGGATGACTATAGAGTGACAGGATATGAATTTGGCCAGGGAGAGAAATCGGCCTGTGTCATTGGAAATTTCCGAGGCAACGAGTATCAGCAGATTTATACTTGTTCCCAGCTGATTAGAAGACTGGAGTCATTGGAAAAACAGGGAAGGATTATTAAGGGGAAAAAAATTCTGGTAATTCCGTCAGGAAACCCTTATTCTATCAATGTTCAAAAGAGATTCTGGGCCACGGATAATACAGATATCAATCGTATGTTTCCTGGGTACAACTTAGGAGAAACCACCCAGAGAATTGCAGAAGGGATTTTTGATTATATAAAGGATTATACCTATGGCATGCAGTTTACCAGCTTCTATATGCCGGGAACATTTATGCCCCACGTGAGAATGATGAAGACTGGGTTTGAGGATGTGGATTTGGCTAAGGAGTTTAACATGCCTTATGTGGTATTGCGAAAGGTACGCCCCTATGACACCACAACCTTAAATTATAATTGGCAGATATGGGAGACAAAGGCCTTTAGTATGTACACCACATCCACTAGCAGATTGGATGTAAATAGTGCAAATCAGGCGGTGAATGCCATACTTCGTTTTTTTGCAAAGCAGGGAATCATACAATATGAGTCCACAGGAGGTTTTGTATCCAGGGTGCTTGAGGATGCAGATTTCGTTTCCGTTCGAACGAAAACTGCCGGATTTTTTCATTGTATTACTCAGGTAGGCATGGAGGTAGAAAAAGGGGATTTGATGGCTGAAGTGATAGATCCCTATGAGGGAACGGTAAAAGAGAGGGTGACGGCACCAATTTCCGGTACATTGTTTTTCTCCAGGGATACAGAGCCAATTACTTATGCCAATACTGCGGTATTTAAACTGGTGCCGGTGCAGGAGTAGATATTTAAGTTGCTGTTTTTGCGTTACTGTGCACATATATCTGTGTACAGTAACTTTTTTTAACATATTTTTACGGAACATATGTTTAGGGGTTGAAATGCCAAAAATGTGATACTATGTATGAATATGGAAGGAGAAAAAGAAGAAAATGTACCGACTAAAGAAGTTAAAAAGTATCATATATATATGGAAGAACTGTATTTGTTGTACTGGCATTTCTTGTTCAGTTTGCTCTTATGATTGTAACGTATATCCATTTGCGGGATTACAGTTTGGTTGTCTATGGAGCGTTTGCGATTTTGGCAATTAAAAAAAATATGGATTTATTTGGAGTAAATGTAGTGGCACTGTTGACTGCCAATGTAATCTTTGTTGTGCTTTATATGTATCAGAACAGGGAGACTAGTGAAACGTTTGCCGTATTATATGATGATGTAATGTTGTGGTCCGATGCAGCAGGTCTTGCTGTTTTACCATCACAGGTATTAATACAGGTATTCAGGAAGGCTTTAAAGACAAAGGATTTCTGTTGGTGGTATTAAGTTTTGGTGTTACCATGCTTTTACGGATACTTGCCATAAAATTTCGATGGAACTTACCAAGAATTAGAAATAAAGACACTGAATAGATATTTATGGCATCCTAAAAGGATTAAAAAAGTCCCTCTTGACATGGGATTTTTTTTAGGTAAAATACTGTTAGGAAACTAACAAAATAAAAGAGGCGGGTACTTATGGAAAAAAACATAGGAAAAGAAATTATTGTATTGTCCAATCGGATAAAAAGAAGAATGCGCTCGGCTGCTGAATCCTTAGGGATTACGGATACCCAGGGCAGGGTTCTTAAGTATATCTGGGAGGAAAGCAAAAGTAGGGAGGTGTTTCAAAAAGATCTTGAGGATGAATTTGATATCCGACGTTCCAGTGTCACTCAGGTGATTCAATTATTAGAGCGGGATGGTTTGATTGTCAGAGAAAGTGTTCAAAGAGATGCAAGATTAAAAAAGCTGGTGCTGACAGAAAAAGCAATCCGTATTCAGGAAGTAATGAATGAAAAAATAAGGGAACTGGAATCTCAGATGCAAAAAGATATTTCAGAAGAGGAAAGAGAAATACTTTTAAATTTATTGCGTAAAATCAAAAGAAATATTGTATAAGGAGTGAAAATAAATGTTAAAAACATTAGGATCACAAATTAAAGAATTTAAAAAATCTTCTATTTTAACACCAGTGTTTATGCTGTTAGAAGTTGTGATGGAAACCATGATACCGTTAATGATGGCTTCCATCATAGATAAAGGAATTCAGGTAGAAGGGGGAAATATCCGTCATATCTGTATCATGGGTGCCTTTATGACTGTGGCGGCGGGTATTGGTTTGTTTGCAGGTATTATGGGAGGAAAATATGGTGCCAATGCTTCGGCAGGGCTTGCCAGAAATCTAAGAAAGGCAATGTATGAGAATATTCAGCAATTCTCTTTTGCCAATATTGATAAATACAGTACGGCAGGACTGATTACAAGGCTAACCACTGATGTGACAAATGTACAGAATGCATATCAGATGATTCTTAGAATGTGTACCAGAGCACCGGCAAGTTTAATCTGTGCCATGGTCATGGCCTTTGTGATCAATGCAAAATTGGCAACCATATATCTAATCGCGGTAATTCTCTTAGGTACTGTGCTGATGCTGATTATCCGGGGGGCCACCAAACACTTTACCGTAGGTTTTAAGAAGTATGACAGTCTCAACGGAAGTGTTCAGGAAAACGTGTCTGCCATCCGTGTAGTAAAGGCATATGTAAGAGAGGAATACGAAACAGAAAAGTTTACCAGAGAAAGTGGAACAGTTGCGGACATTTTTTCCAAAGCAGAATGTGTGCTGGCATTTAACGCCCCTGCCATGCAGTTTACAGTATATGCATGTATCTTAGGAATCAGCTGGCTAGGAGCCAAAATGATTGTTGGAAGTGAGCTTACTACAGGTGAATTGATGAGTTTACTGACTTACTGTATGAATATTCTTATGAGTCTGATGATGCTTTCCATGGTCTTTGTCATGGTCAGCATGAGTGTGGCTAGTGGAAAGCGTATTGCAGAGGTAATCAACGAAACCAGTGATTTACAAAACCCCAAAGAGCCTGTTTATGAAGTGGAAAATGGAAGCATTGAATTTCAAAATGTGGATTTCAGTTACCAGGACAAAGGCGGGGATGCTGTATTGAAAAATATCAATCTTTCCATTCATTCTGGGGAAACCATTGGTATTATCGGTGGAACCGGAAGTGCCAAAACCAGCTTGGTCAATCTTATTAGCAGGCTTTATGATGTGCAAAAAGGTGCTGTGCTTGTTGGTGGAAGGGACGTTAGAGAATATGATATGGAAGCTCTTCGAAATCAGGTATCTGTGGTGTTGCAGAAGAACACATTATTTAGCGGCACGATTTTAGAAAACCTCCGCTGGGGTAATAAGGAAGCTACGCAGGAAGAATGTGAACACGCCTGCAGACTTGCCTGTGCAGATGAGTTTATTGAAAAGATGCCCCAAAAATACAACACTTATATTGAACAGGGTGGAAGTAATGTTTCCGGTGGACAGAGACAAAGACTTTGTATTGCAAGGGCGCTTTTAAAGAAACCTAAGATTCTGATTCTGGATGATTCCACCAGTGCTGTAGATATGGCAACGGATGCCAAAATCCGCAAGGCATTTGCAGAGGAGATACCGGATACCACGAAATTGATTATTGCCCAGCGTGTTTCCAGTGTACAAAATTCTGACCGTATTCTGGTAATGAATGAAGGTGAGATTGCCGGCTTTGGCACTCATGAAGAATTGCTGAAACATAACGAAATTTACAGAGAAGTTTATGAGTCCCAGACAAAAGGTAGTGGTGACTTTGATGAAGGAAAGGGGGAAGCATAAATGAGAGAAAAAAATAAAAATATCGGAAAAACATTTCAACGCCTAATGGCATACATTTTAAAGACCTATAAATTTCATCTGATTTTTGTAGCAGTCTGTATTTTTGTCAGCGTCCTTGCAAATGTGCAGGGTACCATGTTTATGCAGACCTTAATTGATGATTTTATTTTACCGCTTTTAAAAGCAGAAAACCCGGATTTTACGGATTTAATGAAAGAAATTACCAGAGTTGCATGCATTTATGCTGTTGGAATTCTTGCCACTTACACATATAACAGAATCATGGTAAATGTAACCCAGGGAACTTTGAAAAATCTTCGTAATTCCCTGTTTACAAAGATGGAAAGCCTTCCGATCAAATACTTTGATACCAATGCCCACGGTGATATTATGTCTATTTACACCAATGATATTGATACCTTACGGCAGATGATTAGTCAGAGTATGCCACAGATTTTTTCCAGTGTCATTACTGTGGTCAGCGTTGTGGTATGTATGATAGCTTTAAACATTCCATTGACGGTTCTTACCCTTGTAATGGTGGCAATTATGCTGACTGCCACAAAGAAAATCGCAGGTCAGAGTGGTAAATATTTTGTAGCACAGCAGCAGGCTATTGGAGCAGTGAATGGTTATATTGAAGAAATGATGGAAGGGCAGAAAGTTGTAAAAGTGTTCTGCCATGAAGAAGAAAGCATTGACAAATTTAATGAGTTAAATAACAAATTATTCGAAAGCGCGGATAATGCCAATAAATTTGCAAATATTTTGGCACCTGTTACAGCGCAGCTTGGAAATATCAGCTATGTATTGTGTGCTATTGTGGGAGGAATTATGGCCATTAACGGTTTTGCAGGTCTGACCTTAGGGTCACTGGCTTCCTTCCTTACATTTAATAAAAGCTTTAATATGCCAATCAATCAGGTAAGTCAGCAGTTAAATGCCATTGTTATGGCTATGGCAGGTGCAGAGCGAATATTTAACCTTTTAGATGAAACACCGGAAGTGGATGATGGCTATGTTACCTTAGTGAATGCAAAGCGGGAAGGGGATAAATTAGTTCCATGCAAAGAGAGAACAGGAATCTGGGCATGGGAACATAAGCATCAGAACGGCGACCCTACTACGTATGTGGAACTGAAAGGCGATGTAGTATTTGACGATGTGGACTTTGGCTATAATGATGAAAAGATTGTGCTTCATAGCGTGGATTTATATGCCACACCGGGGCAGAAAATTGCATTTGTGGGTTCTACAGGAGCAGGAAAAACTACAATTACCAATTTAATTAACCGTTTTTATGATATTCAGGACGGTAAGATTCGATATGATGGAATTAATATTAACAAGATAAAAAAAGCAGATTTGAGACACTCCCTTGGCATTGTTCTTCAGGATACCCACTTGTTTACCATGAGTGTGCGTGATAACATCCGCTACGGCAGACTGGATGCAACGGACGAAGAAGTAGTTGCAGCAGCAAAGTTAGCAAATGCAGATGGCTTTATCAGAAGACTTCCGGAAGGATATGACACCATACTAACCGGTGACGGTGCTAATTTAAGTCAGGGGCAGCGTCAGCTTCTAGCCATTGCCAGGGCAGCCATTGCAGACCCTCCTGTGTTGATTTTAGATGAAGCAACCAGCTCCATTGATACCAGAACGGAAAAACTGGTTCAGGATGGTATGGATAAACTGATGGCAGGAAGAACCACCTTTGTCATTGCCCATAGACTTTCCACCATACAAAACAGTGATTGTATCATGGTGTTAGAGCAGGGAAGAATTATTGAGCGGGGCAACCATGAACAATTGATGGAAGCAAAGGGAAAATACTATCAGTTATCAGCGGGAAAATAACTAAAAAGTGTAATATTATAAAGAATGGCAGTATCAAATTCCTGCCATTCTTTTATTGTTTTGTCTACCCGAATGAAAGTGTTTGTTTTGCATTAATTATTTTAAATGTTAAAAAAAGATTGCATTATAATAAAAAGAATAGTCTAATGCTATAGATATAAAGGCTTTGTATTAGATAGAAGGAAAGCTGTCACATAACTGTGACAGCTTTCTGGTTATCTGTTTTCATTTTAGGAATCAGATATTTTAAACAATTTGTAGGGTTCTACACCTAAAGCAGTAGCAATGTTAAATAAAATTTCTAGGGAAAAAGGTCTTATGATATTTGGGGCTTCAATAGCACTGAGATGTGAGCGGCTTATATCGATTTTTTCTGCTAACTCTTCCTGAGTCATTCCACTTCGTTTTCTATAATATGCAATATTATAACTTAATTCTTCGTAATAAGTGGTGTTGTTAGGTGATACTGGTTTTGATTTTGACATAAAAAATACCTCGATTCATAGTTTTTTAAAATTTTTAATCATCATATACACACCCTCTAAACTATTCAGTTAGGATTAGATAATCCTTAGAATTCGTATCTGGAAGGTACGGACCACATACTAGAATTCTATTATTTTGAATAGTTTACACCCTTTATTTAATTGTACTTGAATTGCTAAATTCATAAATGATGTGATAAGAAATAAATACTTTATAAGAAAAAGCATATGCAGTATATGTAATAAAAATAACTAAAAAAATTCTGGTAAGAATATATTTTTTTAAAAAGTACATGTATTATAAGAGAAAGCGGAACGATTCATTACTGGTCCAAACAGTAATTGATGAGACCATAAGAAAATGTATATATCACAAGAGTGGGGCAATTTTGCGTGGATAAACATTGAATAATTGGGTACTCTTATTTAAAATTTAGTGGTATTATATTGTAGAACCAGGAAACAATTTTATAAAAAAGAATGAGAAAGGAAGTATCTTAATGGATAGACAACAATGTAATGAAAGTTTGATGAAATTAACTGACAGTGGGGTTTCACCATTCCATGCAGTAGCCTACGTAGAAGAAAAATTAAAACAGGCGGGATTTAAAGAACTGAAAATGAAAGATACGTGGGAGTTAGCTTTAGGAGACAGTTACTATATTAATTATCATGGCACTACAATGATAGCTTTTACCATTGGGAAAAAATTTCAGCCTCAGGAAGGATTTCGTATCGGGGCTTCCCATACAGATTTTCCATGTTTTCGGATAAAAATAAATCCGGAAATGACAGAAGAAAAATATGAAAAGCTTAATGTGGAAAGCTATGGCGGGTTGATGCTGAACACATGGATGGACAGACCCCTGTCCATTGCAGGCAGGGTGGCATTGCGCTCAAAAGATGTATTTCATCCTAGAATGCAACTGGTAGATTTGAAAAAACCAGTGGCAACCATTCCTAACTTAGCTATTCATATGAATCGTGATGTGAATAAAGGAGTAGAATTAAACAAACAGACAGATACCATTCCAGTAGTTGGTATGTGGGGAGAAGAAGGAGAGAAGCAAGACTTTTTCTTAAAATTTCTTGCAAAGGAAATGGGAGTGGAGAAGGAGGAGATTGTAAATTTTGATTTAAATCTATACAACACAGAGAAAGCTTGTTATGTTGGTCTAAATGAGGAATTTATCTCGGCTCCAAGATTAGACAATATGACTTCGGTTCATGCTGTTATGGAGGCTTTGCTTTGTGGTAAGAGGGAAAACGGTATTAATGTAGGGGCCTTTTTTGATCATGAGGAAATTGGGAGCAAAACCAAACAGGGTGCAGGTTCTATGCTGTTAAATCATGTGTTGGAAAAGTTGTATTTAAGTTTGGGATGTAGTCAGCTAGAATACAAAAGTGCCTTTGGAAGCAGTATGCTCTTAGCCGTGGATGTGGGACATGGTTATCATCCAAATCAAAACAAAAAACATGATCCGGTAAATAAGGGAACTCTAAATCAGGGAATTAATATTAAGCAGGCAGCCTCTCAGTCCTATGCTACTGACAGCGAAGGGATTGCTATCGTGACCCAGATATGTGACAAATATCAGATACCCTATACTCAGTTTACCAATCGTTCTGATGCCACTTCTGGAAGTACTTTAGGCTCTATTGCCTCTGCCATGTTGCCAGTGCTTACCGTAGATGTGGGGGTACCATTAGTGGCAATGCATTCTGCAAGAGAATTGATGGGAAGTGAAGATCAACTCTCATTAGTGCGGCTTTTACAGGAGTTTTATGCTATATAACATAAAAGCTCACAGGTTACATTGGGCTTGAAACTTACTTTTCAGGCATGAGAAAATGCGTATCTGTCCAGTGGTTCTGAACAGATACGCATTCTGTATTATTTGTCATGGGTATATTTTTTACACTTCATTCTGATACTTTGAAAATTCCTTCACAAGATTTTGCACCTGGTTTAACACTTCTTTTGCCATCTGTGCCTGTTGCTGATTATCCTGACTGCGTCCTTCTACTTCTTCTGCACTAGCAGAAACTTCTTCGCTAATTGCGGATAATTGGCTGACGTTTTCAATAATCGTATCATTGGATTTCACTAAATTTTCAATCTTATTGTTCATGTCTTCCACACGTTGTGTCAGGGTTTCCATATTGCTGCGTACAGCAGAGAAACTATCGGCAGCATTTTCCACCATTTCATTTTGCTGGGTCATTGCGTCAATGGAAGCTTGTACAATCTCATCGGCTACTACAGCAAATCCTTTGCCAGCCTCTCCAGCCCGTGCACTCTCTATAGAAGCATTTAGAGCAAGTAGATTGGTTTGACTGGAAATAGAGAAAATTACTTCTGTAATCTGTTGTACTTCCTGTGCTCGTTTCTGCCTTTTGGCGTATCTGATTCATGTAAAAATGAGGGTTGTAAACGGTACAGAGGAAAAAAGAATCCATATGTTGACGGTAGCAGCAATATTGGAGTCAGACTTTGAACAGCCCAGTCTGGATTATCACACACTTATGAAACTGACCAAAATTCTTACCCAAGACTCTGCCAGAGATATGGAAAATATGTTTCGAAGAATGTGCTTTAATGTATTTGCTCACAACAGGGATGACCATGCAAAAAATTTTTCCTTTTTATATAATGAAGAACAGGATTCATGGAGTTTAAGCCCTGCCTATGATATGACATACAGCAACACTTACTACGGAGAACATACCACAACCGTAAATGGAAATGGAGTTTCACCCTCCACAAAAGATTTATTGGAGGTGGGACTTCAGGCAGGCTTGACAAAGAAAAAGTGTAATGACATGATAGAGGAAATAGAAGGATGTGTAAATGATATGCTGGGAGAGTATGTGAAAAATCCCCAGTAATTTGTAGACTTTTCAAAGTTCTCATGGTAAAATAGCGAAGGATTATAAACCTTAAACAATATAGAAGGAGAAAATAAAAATGATTCGAGTTGGTATTTTTGGATATGGAAATCTTGGAAAAGGAGTAGAATGTGCTATTGCAAAAAATTCGGATATGGAGCTTGTTGGTGTATTTACTAGAAGAGATCCATCCAGTGTGCAGGTTCATACGGCAGGGGTGCCTGTATATCATGAGGATGCATTAAAGGATATGGCAAACGATATTGACGTGTTGGTTTTATGTGGAGGCAGTGCTACGGATCTTCCAGAGCAGACTCCAAAATATGCAGTAATGTATAATGTAGTGGATAGTTTTGACACCCATGCACGTATTCCGGAGCATTTTGCAAATGTGGATGAGGCTGCAAAGAAAGCTGGGAAAACCTGTGTCATCTCCTGTGGATGGGATCCGGGAATGTTTTCATTGAATCGATTATATGCAAACTGCATTTTACCAGACGGAAAGGATTATACATTCTGGGGAAAGGGAGTAAGTCAGGGACATTCCGATGCTGTCCGTCGTATTGATGGGGTAAAGGACTGCAGACAGTATACCATTCCCGTAGATGCAGCCATGCAGGCAGTGAGAGAAGGAAAACAGCCAGAGTTTACAACCAGAGAAAAGCACACAAGAGAGTGTTTTGTGGTAGCTGAAGAAGGAGCAGATTTGGCAAGAATAGAGTCAGAAATCAAGAATATGCCAAATTATTTTGCAGACTACGACACCACAGTGCATTTCATCACAGAAGAAGAAATGCAGCGCGACCACAGTGGACTTCCACATGGAGGCAGTGTGATTCGAACAGGAGTGACAGGCTTTCACGATGAAAATACACATGTAGTTGAGTATAATATCAAGCTGGATTCCAACCCAGAATTTACCGGTTCTGTCATTGTAGCATATGTAAGAGCAGTATACCGTATGAACCAGGAAGGACAGAATGGATGTAAGACAGTATTTGATATTGCACCAGCATATTTGTCACCTTTAAGTGGGGAAGAAATAAGAGCACATTTATTATAAAAGTTATCTTCCATCTCAAAACTGAAGCCGCAATAAATATTTTACGTGGAAGTTTTGTAAAGTGGATGCACAGAAATATAGATAAAAATGGGAGGGTTTGAATGATGATAGAGGTAAGCCATATCTCCAAAAGCTTCGTATCCCCAAAGAAATACCCGGGGTTAAAAGGAGCCATTAAGGGGTTATTTTCTACGGAAAAGATAGAGAAGAAAGCCGTAGATGACATATCTTTTTCTATCAAAGAAGGAGAAATTGTTGGCTATATTGGAAGCAATGGAGCAGGGAAATCCACCACAATTAAGATGATGACAGGAATTTTGTCGCCAACGGAAGGCAACTGTCTGGTCAATGGGGTAGACCCAAATAAAAAGCGCAAGGAAAATGCAAAAAACATCGGCGTTGTTTTTGGACAGAGGACCCAGTTGTGGTGGGATTTACCCTTAAGTGAATCATTTACAATATTAAAAGAGATTTATGATGTGTGTGATGAAGATTATGCAGAGAGAATGGAGTTTTTAAACAGAGTGTTGGAACTGCAGGAATTCTTTGACAGACCAGTGCGAACTTTGTCTTTAGGACAGAGAATGCGTGCAGATTTAGGAGCAGCTCTTTTACATAATCCAAGGGTATTATATTTGGATGAGCCTACCATAGGTTTGGATTTGGTGGTGAAAGAAAATATTCGAGAGGCAATCAAAGAGATTAACGCAAAATACAAGACCACGGTGATTCTTACCACACATGATATTGGGGATATTGAAGAACTGTGTAGTCGAATCATTATCATTGACCAGGGTAAGAAAATCTATGATGGCTCTCTGCAGAAATTGAAAGATTTGTATGGAGCAAAACGAACAGTTTCCATGGAGGTACGTAATTACAACCAAAAGAAGTTAGCTAATCTCTGGGAAACTCTTGGGGTAAAAGAGGAAGATTACGAGACAGAGTATGACAAGGAACAGCGTATCCTTTCTGTTGCATTTGATAAAAACAAGATTCATGTACCAGAAATTCTCACTGCGGTTATGAGTCAAATGGAAGTAAAGGACGTGCAGATTGAGGAAACACAGCTTGAGGATATTGTAAAACAGATTTATCACAGTGGGGTGAAGTAGTATATGAGGAAATATTTGAAAGTATATCTCCCTTTTGCAAGCAACGAGCTGAAACGTCAAATGGCATACAAAGGAGCTTTTTATCTGTTTTTGTTTATTAGTCTGTTTGGGTCTTTTATCAGTTATTATTTGTGGAAGGCAGTTTATGGAAGTGCCAATAGTACAACCATTGGAGGATTGACACAACAGGAAATGATTATCTATGTATTCATGACCTATGTGACTTCCTCTATGGTAACCATTTCCCTGGCAGACTGGGTCAGTGAGGATGTGGTAAAAGGACTGGTGGCCATGAACCTGATTAAACCTATCGATTATCGGATGAGTTTAATATGGAGAGCGGGAGGGCAGATGCTTTACCGGTTTTTGATGCCGGGAGTGTTTGTCTGGATTGGATTGGAGTTTTATAAACATTATGCGCTGGGAATGCCGTTTGTAAAGTTTACCACGGTATTGTGTTTTTTGTGCAGTGCGTCCATGAGCTTTTTGCTATATGTGTTGTTTGATTTCTGCTTTGGCATGATAGCATTCTTTACAACCTATATTTTTGGAATGCTGATGGCGAAGGAAGCTTTGTTGAGTTTTTTAATGGGTCAGTTGATTCCTTTAAGTATGTTTCCCGGCTGGGCTCAGAAAATCTTTGAATTTTTGCCTTTTCCTTCCATGGTTTACACTCCGGTAATGATTTATCTTGGAAAATATCAGAGAAGTGAGCTTGTCTTTGCCTTGGGAAGACAGTTTATCTGGATTGTTTTGTTGTATGCTTTAGGCAGCGTTGTCTGGAACCGGGTAACAAAGCGTCTGGTTGTGTTGGGAGGTTAAAATATGAGAACGTGTAAACGGTATATGAGATTGTACAGAGTGCTGATTACCCAGTTTTTAAAGGGAATCATGCAGTCAAAGGTGGATTTTCTCATGGGCCTTTTGGGATTTTTCTTTACCCAGTTTATGGGAATTGCCTTTTTGTATCTGGTGTTTCGGCAGGTGCCCAGTTTACAGGGATGGACTTTGGAACAGTTGATATTTATCTATGGATTTGCCCAAATTCCAAGGGGGATTGACCATTTACTTACCGACAATATATGGTTAATTGCCTGGCGAATGGTTTTGTCCGGGGATTTTGACAGATATATGCTTCGGCCTATGAATCTGTTTTTTCAGGTCATCGCAGAGAAATTACAACCGGATGCGTTAGGAGAACTTTTAGTAGGGGGAATATTGCTTGTGATTTCCCTACAAAAAGGGATTGTCATTGTGGATGGAGTACATATGGTACTGTTTTTTGTATCGGTGATGGCAGGGGCACTGATTTATACAGCAATTAAGTTATTTTTTGCTTCCTTGTCTTTTTGGGTAAAAATAAGTGGTCCATTTTTACAGACTGCATATGAAATGGCTGATTTTGCAAAATATCCAACAGAAATCTACCACAGAGCGATTCGTTTTGTCATTACCTGGATTATCCCATTTGCATTTGTGGCGTACCTGCCTGCAAGTTTTTTCTTAAAAGCTGAGGTATCCCCAGGAATTATTGGAATTGAATGTATTATGGCGGTAGTGTTATTTTCTATTGCATATGTGGTATTTACCATAGGAACCAGACGCTACGAGAGTGCTGGAAATTAAGGAAAGGGTACATATTCATAAGGACAATATGACAAGATTACAACAACAGTTATTTGAATTACAGGATTTAGAATATAAGAAATTTCATGAAAAGCTGATGCCCACCGTGGATTCAGATACCGTGATTGGTATTCGTACACCAATACTTCGCGGATTTGCCAAGGAATTGCTAAAAAAGGCATCAGGGGATGAAGTGATACAAAAAGAGGTGGAGCATTTTTTAAATGCTCTGCCCCATGACTATTATGAAGAAAATAATTTACACATGATGTTTCTGAACCAGATGAAAGATTTTGAACAATGGTTGGAAGGAATTGAAATCTTTTTGCCATACATTAATAACTGGGCTACCTGTGACTTTCCATTGCCAAAGGTTGCATCAAAACATCCAAAGGAGATGGAAGAAAAAGCAAAGGAATGGATGAAGTCAGAACATACTTATACTATTCGATATGGAATAGGAATTTTTATGAGAATGTTTTTAAATGAAAATTTTTCTACAGAGCAGTTGGATTATGTGGCGGCGATTCGCTCAGAAGAGTATTATGTGAATATGATGATTGCCTGGTATTTTGCCACAGCTTTGGCAAAGCAGTATGATGAAACGCTTCCATATCTACAGGAAATAAAATTGGATGTTTGGACACATAATAAAGCAATACAAAAGGCAGTGGAAAGTTATCGCATTACACCGGAACAAAAACAGTATCTGAAAACATTAAAACGAAAAAAGGAGTAATACCATGTCAGATTTTTTTATCATTGATGGTTCTTCCATGTTGAGCACATCTTATTATGGAAACCTTCCCAAAAGTATTCTTTTTGAGAAGGATGAAGAAAAAAGAAAAGAGCACTATAATGAAATTCTCCACACTTCGGATGGAAGATATACCAATGGAATATTTACCATGTTCCGCACTTTGATTTCCATGTATGAAAAGGTGAAACCAGAGTATGTGGCCTTTGTTTTTGATACATCCAGGGATACTTTCCGAAGAACAGAATTAGGAGCTTCCTTTTACAAGGCAAACCGTAAAGCAACACCAGAACCATTAAAAGAGCAGTTCGTTGCCATGGAAAATCTTTTACAAAAAGCGGGATTTCAAGTGTTAATGTCAGATATGTATGAGGCGGACGATTTTGCAGCTTCTCTGGTAAAGAAATTTGCTTCAGATGAGAATACTTGTTACGTCATCACAAAAGACCATGATTATTTTCAACTGGTTAGTGAGAACACAAGAATGTGGCGAGTGGTAGATAAGAAAAAAAGGGAAGCTTTTATTGAAAAATATAGTGAAAATTTGGACCGGCATTTCTTTGATTCCCTTCCTACAAATGTAGTGGAATACACCCCACAGATTGTACTGGAGGAAGAGGGGGTCTGGCCGGAACAGATTGTACCAATGCTTGCAATTCAGGGAGATCCGGGAGATGGCATTCCAGGATGTAAGGGAATTTCCTCAGCGGCACCTATTCTGGTAAGGGAATATGGCAGCATTGAACGAATCTATGAGGTGATTGAAAAATGCGGCGGTGATGCAAAAAAAGAAAAGGAACTGGCAGGATTTTTTAAGGAGCTTGGCATTCGCCAAACCCCTATCAATAAGTTGAAAGCAGGAAAAGAAGGGGTTATTCTTAGTGAAAAATTAGCTCAGATGAAGGATGATATCGAGATTACACAGGAGTTATCAGATTTTTCTATGAGTAAGGTTACCAAAGAAGCCTTAATGGAAATTTTTAAAGAATACGAATTGAATAGTTTATTAAAGTCTTTGTAATGAAAAGTCAGGAAGGGTAGATATTTATGGGATGTGTTTATTATACCAGACATGGACAGACCATATGGAATGTGGAGAATAAAATTTGTGGTGCAACGGATGTTCCGCTGACGGAATTAGGACATGAGCAGGCCATAACTTTGGGAAAAGAAATTGCAGCAAGTGATATGAAAATAGACGAAATTCTCTATTCACCATTGTCCAGAGCTGCAGAAACGGCAAGACATATTTCGGAAGAAACCAGCATTCCTATGAGAATGGAACCACGCCTAACGTAACAAAGTTTTGGAAAGTATGAGTCAACACCCAGAAATGGAGCAGAGTTTCAAGAAGCGAAGTCACATTTTATCCAGGACTTTGACGGTGGGGAAACTATGCTGCATTTGTGTCAAAGAATTTACAATTTATTGGATGAAATCAAGGAAGAGTCAGAGGAAAAAACCTATCTTCTAGTGGCGCATAATGGAATTTCCCGGGTGGTAGAATCTTACTTTCGCAATATGGAAAATGGAGAGTTTGCGGCGTTTGGAATCAAAAATTGTGAAGTGAGGAAATACGAATTTTAATATATCCTCATTATCCTATTGACTTTGTAGGAAATAAGTGTTATACTTCAGAGTACAATAGGAAGAAATAAGGAGGCACTAAACATAGATGAAAATCTCAACGAAGGGAAGATATGCAATACGTCTAATGATTGATCTGGCAGAACATAAGTCTGGTGAGTATATTCCATTGATGGATGTAGCTAAAAGACAGGGTATTTCAGAAAAGTATTTGGAATCCATTGTGGCCATGTTGAGTAAATCAGGTTATTTAAGGTCTTTGAGAGGAAAAGGTGGTGGGTATTGTCTCACGAAGGAACCAAAGGCCTACACAATTGGTTCCATTTTAAGAACTGTGGAGGGATCTTTTGCGCCAGTTCCATGTTTAGAATGTGAACCAAATACTTGTGAAAAAATAGCATCCTGTAAGACCATTCAGATGTGGATGGATTTTCAGAAAATGGCAGATGAGTATTTTGATGGAATTACCATTCAGGATTTGATAGATAATGCCCCAGATATTGACAACTATGTGATTTAACTAGTTGCATTTTTTTTAGACAATAAACCTAGTAAACAAGTAGGAAATAAACAAAAAGGAAGTGATAATATGAAACAAGTTTTATGCTTTGGAGACTCCAACACTTGGGGATACAATCCTGTGACACATGGACGCTATCCCTGGGGAATTCGGTGGACAAGTATTTTACAGGAAAAACTTAACACGGAAAAGGTACATATCATAGAGGAAGGATTATGCGGAAGAACCACTGTTTTTGATGATAACTTGCGGGAGGGGAGAAATGGAAGCAAAGCCCTGCCATTTCTCTTAGAAAGTCATGCACCATTGGATGTGGTGGTATTGATGCTGGGAACCAATGACTGTAAGATACAATATCATACGGATGCAAAGAAAATTGCAAAAGGGGTAGAAAAGCTCATTGAACTGATTCAAAGTATCCAGCCTCAGGCAAAAATCTTGTTGTTGTCACCCATCCATTTAGGTGATCAGGTTTACAAGGAAGAATTTGATCCAGAATTTGATAAAGATGGGATTCAGATTTCCTATGAATTAAAAGGGGAATATGAGAAACTGGCACAGAAATATCAGCTGGATTTTCTGGCGGCGTCGGATTTTGTAACTTTTAGTCCTGCAGATCAGGAGCACATGGACGAAGCAAATCATGCCCTTTTGGCAGAAGCAATCTACCAGAAGTTAAAAGTGTATGTAGGGGAGTAACTATTTCCAAACAAAACGGTTACAAAATAGGAATCAGAAAAATTCGCGAAGTGGCAGGAACCGATAAGCAGGGAACCAAAAGCTTATGGCGTGATTAAGGCAGCAGAACAGTTGGAAGTATTCTGGCTTTTTTCTTTTTATTGTACTTTAGTCACCAGTTTAGTATAATGAGTGATAGGACAATGATATAGATAAAATGTAACTATTCAGTATAGGTC
>CACXGE010000130.1 GCA_902767135.1 uncultured Lachnospiraceae bacterium
CAGTAGAGCCTACAGCGACGTTGGAACCCACGGCAACAGTAGAGCCTACAGCGACGTTGGAACCCACGGCAACAGTAGAGCCCACGGCAACAGTAGAGCCAACGGTAACGTTGGAACCCACGACAACAGTAGAGCCCACGGTGACCCAGGAACCTACAATATCTCCAGCTGTAACTGGCTTAGCTTTAAGAATGCCAACAGAATGTCACAATTTGATTCAGAATTGTGGATTTGAAGACGGAAAATCAGGCTGGAACTTTACAGGGGAGGCAGATGTTGCCACCCATCATCCATGTAAGGGAAGTAAGTTTGCAACATTAAATCATGGAACCGTGTCACAGGAAATTACAATACCAGAGAGCGGAAATTATGATTTTAGTGCATTTATTTCCACCGGAATGTATCACACAAAGATGACAGTTTATGATGTGAATACAAATAAAAAGTTAGGTGAAATTGTAAATCCATTAGAGGGTGCCTATACAAAGAGAAGTATTGAGAATATTTCATGTATCAAGGGACAGAAGGTGAGATTGGAATTCTCTTCTGGACAGACTGGATGGTACGAGGTGGATCAGGTAAGAGTAGCCCTGTCTTCTTATGAGGAAACAGAAGGAGATTATAGCGGCAACACTGGGGGCAGTATGAAGATAAAGGTTGAGGGCAACAAAGTAATTTTATCAGGACAAGACAATGCCGCCGGAACTACCCACGTAACGGTATCTGCAAAAGGAGAGAAAAATACACAGTACCGCGTGAGTGCTTCCTATATCACTACAAAGCAGATGCAGGGAGTGTCTGCAGAGACCACTCTTGTGGAGGCAAACAATATTGTAAAACTGGAAGATCCGGTACAGACATCTTTATCTAATGATAAAACACAGGTATCTCAAAGTTTTTTTGTAGGAGATTCCCAGGAAGATATTGTGATTGATTTTGCTATTACCAGCCAGGTGGGATATCAGGATGGAGAAATTATCATTAATGATATTGTCATAGAAGAAGATCCTGAAGTTGTAAAATATGAAGGTAGTAAAGTAAATTTGTGGATTCCTAAAAAGTACGTATACGAAGCTAGAGATAATCATGGAAGAGTGCTGTTTGAAAGACTGGCTAAAAGCACAGATGATCATTATTTAAATCTTTGTGAACTTACAGGCACAGAGGTGCTTTACAATGGAGAACCATTGAATATTACTGTAGGATTTGATAAGTTCTCTATTGGTGTCGGTGCCTGGTCAGGAACCAACGAATTAAACATTATACGTGTTTCAAAATATAACTTAGAAGGTATGTTAAAAACTGCCTTGGAAGATACAGATTATACAAGGCTTTTCGATCAAACACCTTTAGCAGAAGATTGGGAAATTGCATATGTGAATGATATCAGTTACTTTACCACGTTGCATGAAGTTTCTCATTGTTTTGACTTTGTTGATAATGACTGGAACTTCCGTGGGGAGTTAATGGCAAACTTCAAGGCTTGTTATTCCATGGATATGTTAAATGTGGATAAACACCCAAATCAAAGAAATACAACTCACATATTCTGGGATGGAAAGTGTTTTAATGAACTGGAAGAAGTGAAGAATGCTTTAGCAGAGAAGCAAAATGGATGTTATTGGCTGGTACAGGGGGCAGAAGCCTGGAAAGCGGCAAGTGATAAACAGTCTTTTTGGGATAATCAGGAAATAGACAAACGATGTAAAAATTGGGATGACGGCTTTAACTGTGACGATGGAATCAATAGCTGTATGTTAGATGTAAAGGATGTTGTGGGATGGGAAGCGTATAAAACAGCATTCCGGAAACTTAATCATCAAAAGGATAGAAGCATAAAATACTATCTGGCAGAAGATAAATATAAAGCTTTGATGACAGAAGTGCAAAATGCATACCATTCAGGAGGAACAGAGGTAGCGGATAACTTTATCAATAATTGTGACACTACTTTAACCGGGGAGGAAATGCAGCAGTTTATTTATGAATATGTCCGTTATATGAGAATTCAGGGAAGATAATTTTGGTACATTCCTTTTCGGAGTGTCTCACGATATGCCAAACCTGGAAGAGCAATCTTCCAGGTTTTTTTATGATTTGACATGAGTACAATCCTGCGTCAAATCATAATCGCTCTGCAGGGATGCACACGGATTCGATAATGTTTTTTGTCAGCAAGCTGACTCGAATTCGGCGCCAAGACTTGCTTGTAAGTCTTAAAGACGGGCTTTGCAACCGCCAGTTGACGAATTTTCACGAATATGTTAGGCACAATTGGTGGTTGTCAACTGACTTTTCTGCTATGATAATAATAACGATATCGAAGAAAATGACGTCATACAAATATGAAATAGGAAAAACGTAGAAAGGTGATGAGAATATGATATTAGGAGAAAAAATAGCATTGCTGAGAAAGAAGAATAACTATTCACAGGAGGATCTGGCAAATGAACTGGGGATTTCCAGACAATCCGTATCGAAATGGGAAAGTGGAAATTCTATTCCTGACTTGGATAAAATCATAAAAATGAGTAGTCTGTTTGGAGTAAGTACCGATTATTTATTAAAGGATGAATTAGAGGAAGCAACACCATCGGAATCAGACGAAGTGATAGAAGAAGGAAAAACAGTATCTTTAGAGGAGGCAAATAGTTTTTTGGAAGCCACGTCGCAATTTGCCAGTAAACTGTCTTTTGCCATTTCCTTATTTATACTTTCTCCAATTACCCTTATTATATTAGGGGGATTGTCAGAGACAGGAATTGCTCCGATGACAGAAAATATGGCGGTAGGATTTGGAACGGCTGTGTTACTACTCTTGGTAGCTGTAGGAGTTGTGATTATTGTAATGTCAGGGATTGCATACGGTAAATATGATTACTTAGAAAAGGAAAAAATTATATTACAGTATGGTGTGGCAGGAATTGTAAACAAGAAAAAGGCAGAATTCGCAGAAACCTTTCGGAGAAACATTGCCTTAGGTGTAGGTATCATTATTGTGGGAGTAATTCCTTTGATGATTGCAGCAGGATTTAGTGCTTCCGAATTTGTAGAGGTAGTATGTAGCGGAGTTCTTTTGGCAGCAGTATCCTTGGGAGTGCATCAGATTGTGTGGGCAGGTGTGATTCAAGGAAGCTTTCAGAAACTTTTGCAGGAAGAGGACTATTCAGAGGAAAATAAGGAATTAAAGAAGAAAACAGGAAGTTTTGCAGGAATTTACTGGTGTCTTGTGACAGCAATTTATTTGGGAATTTCTTTTACAACCAATCTCTGGTATAAGTCCTGGATTATCTGGCCGGTGACAGGGGTGTTGTTTGCAGCTATTAACGGAATCTATATAAGTATTGTTAAGAAAAGCCAAAAGAATTTGTAATGATTCAGAACGCAAGTGATTTGTAACAGTTCAGCCGGGGTCTGAACTATATAGTCAAAATAGAGAAAATAAAAAATCTTTTGGTGCGATTTATGATATGCCCCCTGTCAAGTAGACAGGTTAAATATCTAAAACGAGTGTTTAGTGAATGACCATACTTCGTATGAGGTATGGTCA
>CACXGE010000131.1 GCA_902767135.1 uncultured Lachnospiraceae bacterium
CAGAGCGTGGTAGAACTGGAACACCGCATCAAAGACCTTGCGGAAATCATCAAATATGCACAGCAGTATAAAGACAACCGCTCCTATCATATTGGCTACAAAAAAACCAAGAACCCAGACGCATATTTCCGCAGATACGAAAGCCAGATCATCCTTTATGGTGGTGCTAGACGTATGCTTGAACAGGCGGGCATCAATCTAAAATCTTTGAATATTGACAAACTAAAATCAGAGTACCAGGAACTCTCCCGGCAGAAGGACGAGCTAACTGCTACTTATAAAAAATGTGAAAAAGAAGTTCAAGAACTAAACCGAAAACTTGAAACTTTAAATAAATATCTTAACCATGAGGACAGGCTACCATCCCCTACTTCTCACGACCACACATTATAAAATTTAACTAAATTTATTTTTGATTCAATTGACATATTATGGTCTGAATCGTATAATAATATTACAGATGAGCAATCATCATCAGGTGAGTTCCTACCAGCTAAGTGGAAAACTTTAAAATCAGGAGAGTTCCTGCCAGATAGTGGAAAACTTTAAAATCAGGAGATTCCCTGCCAAACAGTGGGAAACTTTAAAATCAAAGGGTGGTCACTATGACTACCCTTTTTCTAAATTAAGGAGAACTACTATGGATAACTTGAAATTATATGAAATTTCAGAAGAATATATTTCTTATCTTCGTGCTTTTGACAGCTTTGTTTTTTCAGCAAAAGAAGATGACCGAAACCATACACGCAAATATTTAGGCATTGTTTATACAATCAATAATTACAATTATTATATTCCTCTATCATCGCCTAAAAATACTGATTATCAAATGATTAATGGGAAAAAGCAAGTCCGCCGGAGCATCGTTCCAATTATTCGAATTACTGCTCTATCAGACTCTGGGGAATTAGAATTAAAAGGTACATTAAAACTTAGCAATATGATACCTGTTCCATCTTCCGAATTAACTTTATATGACCTTGAACATGAAGCTGACCAATTTTATAAGGCTCTTGTACATAAAGAACTGCTTTTCATTCGTAAAAACAAAGATAAAATTGCTCAATATGCCAAAGTCATTTACAAACAAAAGAAGGAAGAAAACCCTTCTGTTGGTTATTTACGTAGCACCGTTAATTTTTCTTTATTGGAGCAAAAACATGATGATTTTATAGCAAAAAAAGAGAATAACCAATGTTCATAACGAGCATTGGCTATCCTCTTTTTTATTACTTCTAATCTTACATCTCCCTTTGTTTTTTCTTTTCTGTCTCTTTTTCCGGCACCGACTTTTCGCCCTTATCTTTTTGCTCTATGATTGCTTTTTTCTCCGCCAGCTTCTCCTTAATGGAAATTCTCCCTGGTGAACGTTCTTCCTCTTTCTTTGACTTTTCATTGTTCAGAACATTATCAATCATATTGTAATTAGCTTCTTCAAGCTCCTCCACCTTTGCAAGCGGCTTGTATTCTGCCAATTTGTCTAACAGCTCCTTTGCCCTTCTCGCAGTCTGAACCGCTTCGCTGTCATCAATCTCCACACCCTGTCCGAAAATGTCTGTTATGCCCTCTCTAACACCTTCAGAAATGACCGCATTGAGAAAGTCATTCAGATACCCGGTATTTCCATTTCTGATGTCCTCAGTGATATTGGCAACCTGCGCTTCCCTGTTCTCAACCGTATCTCTATATTGATACGTGTCATAATCATAGGAAAGCTGATCTATTTGTGTTGCAAGTGATGCAGCCTGCCATTTTTCCAGCGAACCACGCACTTCTATGTCTGGTAACTTATCAATCAACTCTGCAATCATTTCTATTGCTTTCGGATCGTCTGTAATATCCGGTACATAATCCAAAATCTCCAAATCGGCAACCTTACCGGAAACAATATCCATTTCCACATCCTCATAACGCTCTGTCCCCTCTGTGTGGATGTTAATTCCTATACCTCTAACTCCATTCATTCGCTCTGATGGTATCTGATTATACAGCTTAATCGCTTCATCAACTGTTTCTATGCCCTCATGAAATTCTCCAAGATTATGAAACTCACTACACTCGGACACCATAAGAGTAACTATTGTAGGCTTCTTCTCTACTGCTTCTTCCTTTGCAGACTCCTTTTGCATTGCTTCACGTTTTTCTGCAAGATAGCTTTCCACTCCTGGAAGATATGTTGCAAGTGTTCCGGTACTTTCCTCTGTGATCGGGTTAATGTCAACCTTAACACCACCAATCTTCAAACCATCTTCATTCAAGGCATTAAACAAATCATCTTCGCGCTCTTTTCCTTTATATTCCACCACTATATCAAGGTCAGAACCTTCACTTTCAAGTCCTCTACATCGGCTACCAGACACAATTACATCTACAATATCCACATCTATCTCATATTCATCTATTTTAGATTTTATATAGGCATAAGCTGTCTGCTCTACATCCTCTGGTGTCTGACCTTCTATATCATGGAACATCTCATTTGTCTTGGTCCTGAAATCCGATACAATATGACGTGCTGCTATCTCAGCCTGTTCTACAGCTTCTCCTCTTTCCAAAAGTTGCTCATAATCAATCAGGACACGTTCATCCTGTTCCGTTACGCCTATATCTTCAAGTATGTCCTTTAAAGCTGCATGAATGGATATATCCGGATTGTCATACACTCCACCATCAAGTAGCTTATAATTCGCATCAAAAATGGAATAATCATATCCATCATCACAAGTCTGTATGCTGACAAATTTATCGTTAATGGAAAATGCCATCTGTTCCGGTTCTTTTACTTCAATATATGGATTATCCCACTCTACAAGCGGTATATCCTCAACGATGTGCTTCTGGTTGGCTTTCGGCATGAGATGTTCCATTTTTCCCTGTTCATACAGTGTATCAAACCGGCTCATATACATAGAAATATCATCAAGACCACCTTTATTAAGCTGATACTCAAATCGTTCCTTTACAAAGTCTTTCACTTCCTCCGGCGTCATATCCCTATGCACTCTTACCTTGTCCACAAGCTCATTACACAAAATCTGTAAATCATCCATAAAACGGTCACTCTGTTTGGCTTTACTACTATGGGTAAAATCAAGACTCAAAACATTCTCGTTATTTCTTGCATGAATAACATCAAACTCAATACCATGCACATTGACACCTAATGTTGTCCTTGCTTTATCATCACTAAACTGTGTATCTTTCACACGATAAGCCTTAAACTGCTCCAAAGCATCCGTAAAGTCCTCAAAACGCTCCAGCTTACTTCTTTCTGGGCTATTCTCTGCCCAGGTAGACAAATCCGCAATGACATAATACGATACCTTATCATTTTCAATGTCCGGCTTGTCCTCTGTGTGTTCCTGTGTGATTTTATCACTCATTTCCGTTGCTTCATCCATGACGACAGAATTTTCTTCTTGCAACTCCTGTGTAATTTCCTGTATAAACTCCGGCACTTCTCTATACCCAAAAGAATCTACATAATGGCTGGTATTCTCCCCGTTCTGATGAAGCACCACCACATCACTGACAGACAAAGAATGTCCTCTAAAATCGTCCGGGTGGTCTATATTAAATTTTGTATAAATGTCCTCAAGGCTTGTGCCATCTTCCAATGGTGCAGTATAAACTAAATCATAATTCTCTCTATTGACTGTAATCCCCTTACTTTCAAGGTAATCCATGTTCATAAAGCGAATATCCCTTACTTGCGGTGTATCATTAAGCTGATAAATACCAAATTGATTATCCCTGCCATATAAAAGTTGAGTTTCCCTGTTAGCAGAACTCTCCTCCAGCTCATTCTTCATTGTCTGATGTTCCAAATATGCGTTCCAATCGTCCTTTTCCACACCAAACATACCCTCGTGAGCCTGTAAATCTTTCATATCCTCAATCAGTGTTTCAGAACCGTCCTCATAAAGCTGGTATATTGCGACATCTTCTTTGAAAAGTTCCTCTGCTCTTTCCTGTGTCAGTGGTAACATTTCCGCCCAGGTATAACCATACTCGTGCATTTCAGAAAGTCCTACCATTCCGTCTGGTAAGGCATCAATTTCTGCCTGTGCATTGATAACTGTCTGTGCTACAAGATTCGGGGAATTTTCTTCTAACTCTGCAAGAAGATAGGCTAATTCCTCAGTTTTATCCATATCTCCTATCTTGTAGGCATAATTGACAATCAAATTCCTTTCATCGTGACTGAAAATATTCTTATTCCCTTCCAAACGATTGATAAGATTTTCTGCCTGTTTCATTATAGACAACTCTGAATCCTCTTGTATATCTATAATGTCCTGGTCCTGATCCACTCCCCGGTCTTTCTGCAATTCTTGTAAGTGTACCTCAATACCACTAATCATCTCTGAAGCTGTTCTACGGATAGTATCAAGAGAAGATTTTAACTCTGTCATTTCCTTTCCACTGCTCCAGCCGGCAATGTAACCGAAAGAATACTCAGAGGTATCAATCCCAAAATGCTGGCACACCGTATAGGCAACACTCTCCGCTTCTACTTCTTTGGTATTACGGTCTTTTTGTTCTAAAAGGTCTGTATCCTTATTTAACTCTATGCTATGCAACTTTGCGTGTGCCACTTCATGGATAGCAGTCTTGACTGTCTGGCTTTCGCTCATGCCCTGCTGAATGGCTACTCTCTGTTCCTCTGTATGGTAATATCCCTTTGCTTCTCCCGAAATATCTTCGTAACCAATCGGAACAGGCGAAACCATTTCCAATGCTTTCATAAAATCCTGATAGCCTTCCACATCTGCGGATAACTCGTTTACTGTCAGTTCCGGCAATTCTCTCCCATCCGTCTGTGACACATCAAAAACGGAAACTGCACGAAAGGCAGGAATTGTTACCTCCACTTCCTCCATAATAGGCTTTCCTTCCTTATCAAGCATGATTTC
Source organism: uncultured Lachnospiraceae bacterium (assembly GCA_902767135.1). Taxonomy (GTDB): domain Bacteria; phylum Bacillota; class Clostridia; order Lachnospirales; family Lachnospiraceae; genus RUG11237. Next base: position 4,917 of record CACXGE010000131.1, read on the forward strand.
ATTCGTTTCCGGATCAAGTTTTTCCTGTTCCTCTTTTACCTTGTATGGTGCCGGGGCAAGAATACGAATACCCTTTTCCCCTTTTTTAACATGTCTTTCAAAGTTTTTCTTCCAAGCCTGAAAGCCTGCTACTAAGGTAGCATCCGGCTTTTGCATGGCAATCAAAAGGGTATTGTTAAAACTGTAATTATGAAATTTTGACATGGTGTTAAGATAATTCTTGTATTTCTCACTTTCAAACAGTTCCTTAATCCCCTGTTCCAGTTTTTCTGTGATTTCCTGTACTTTCTGCTTTTCTGTTTTTGTATCTGCCATTTTGATTTCCTCCTAAAATTTGCTCTAAAACAGAAAAAGCAGATAGATTTCTCTACCTGCTCTCTCTAAACTATTTTATAAACATTCTTCTTTACTCTTTGTTTTCTGCTTGTCTGGCTCTTTCTTGGTCTGCTCTGACTTTGTTTTCATCTGTGACAATTTTTTCTTAACGGAAACCTTTGCACCTTTTTCCGCTTCTTTCCCTGTACGAAGTCCTTCTGAAACCTTATCCAGCTTTTCCATTACCTTATCAATCCCATCAATCTGCTTGCGGAACGCTGCAATATTTTTCTTAATTGGTGTATTCATAACTCTTGTAAGTCCAACACCCGGCTTCTCGTCCGAAACTTCCTTTGTTCCTTTTCCGGCAATGAGCCTTCCTACGTTGGCAAAGCTGTTTCCAATCTGCTTTAGCTCATCTCCAATACTATCAATCTGATTGGAAGTTTTCTCATAATCAGTAAGAATATCAACCATCTTTTCACGAGTATTCTCAAGCACCTGTAGTGGTATAATAAATTTGTAACAACTTGTTCGAATAATATAGTATAATATTATTCAAATCAAGGAGGAAATCACTATGTCAGTA
>CACXGE010000132.1 GCA_902767135.1 uncultured Lachnospiraceae bacterium
CTGTCTCTTACATGCAAGCATGACGTTTCAGGCTATTTGATACAAATTTAGCTGTGAATAGTCACCCATGCAACACAATATAACATTCTGTTGCATCACACAAGTAGCAAAACAGGGAGGTTTTCATATGCTGAAAATGACAATGAGCCCACAGGAATATGTGCAGATAGGAGAAAATATCAGAATCATATTCACCGGAGGCAGTAAGAACAATATGCACATCCTAATCGATGCACCCAGAGAAATCAACATTGTCCGCAGCAAAGTGTTAGAGCAGCGCATCAAGGAGGGTGAGAGAAAGACCTACTATCGTGATGAGGACAAGTCTGAAAAGTACAGAAAAAAGACGGTGAGCTTAGAGGGCGATAGAGGGTAATGATGGTTGTAATTCACACGAGAGTTAATTTCCAGGAAACATCAAAAAAGATGGGGAAGAGACTCATCCCGGGGAGTGTGATTTATGATAAAACCTGTAACCACTCAGAGCCGAGGCAATTTTGCGAAAGGCTCTGAGAAGTTACAAAAACGAAAATAATCAATCAAAATCACCGCCGGAAACGGATTTCTGGCGAAGGGAAAACATGGAGGGAAAAATTATGGTAATTCAGCACAACATGACGGCAGCAAATGCCAACAGAAACTTAGGAGTAACAACAGGACAGTTAGCAAAATCTACAGAAAAGTTATCTTCAGGTTACAAGATTAACCGTGCCGGAGACAACGCAGCAGGCCTTGCTATTTCTGAAAAGATGAGAGGACAGATTCGTGGTCTTGACCAGGCATCTACCAACGCAGAAGATGGTATTTCCATGATTCAGACAGCAGAAGGTGCTTTGACAGAAACCCATTCCATCTTACAGAGAATGAGAGAATTAGCAGTACAGGCTTCTTCTGATACCAATACAGATGACGATAGAACACAGATTCAGAACGAGATTGACCAGTTGACCCAGGAAGTAGACAGAATTGCTACGACTACAGAGTTCAACACTAAGAAGTTAATCGATGGTTCTGCAAAGGGTGCAGTATCTGAAAAAGCTGGTAAGGCAAATGTAGATGCTACTTTCGCAAACAGTAACGTAAGCGCAGCAATCACAAAGGATGGTTCAGCTAAGGCAGCATTCTCAGATGTAATTCGTATCGAGATTACAGAGGACTTTACAGCAGGAAAGAGCACAAAGGGAACAGATAAATATTCTAGTTCGGAACTTGATGCAGCTATTACAGCAATGACATCTGCGACAGGTTATGCTGCTGGAAACACTTTAGAGGAAAATCGTGCAAATGCGGTTAAAGAGTTAACTGGTAGTGTTAGTACTGCAAAAAATACAGCGGATATATCAGCAAAAGCGGTGAGTGACAACAGTAAATTAATTGATGATATTGTTGCAACTGTGGAAAAAGCAGATGCAGCTTCTATTGCTGATAATGGACAGTCTTTATTTGCAGCAGGAAAGACTTCTGAAGATTTGAAAAAGGCATTAACCGATGCAGTGGCTGCATATACTACAGAAGTTGCCGGTGGTGCAGCTACAAGTGTGGCTAATATTAAAAAGACAATTTCTGATTTGTTTAGTCAGGATACAACAGCATATAATACAGCAGCTAATATGTCAGCGACTTTTGCTAAGACAAAAACAAATACAGGTGCGGATAATACTGCAGAAACTGTTACAGCGGCTACAGATGCAAAGACAACAGGAACATCATATGCAACAGCATTGGATAAACTAGCTCTTCAAATGGGTACAACTGCAAGTACGAATAACACTAATCAGACTGCGCTAGATACTGCACAGAGAAACTTAGATATCCTAAGTGACAAAGATTTAGTTGAAGCAAAGACACAGTATGATACAGCAAATGCTGCAAAGACAGCTGCAGATGCAGGAGGAAACCAGTCAGCAAAGGATATCGCACAGGTGAACTATGATAATGCAAAGAATGCATTAGATGCTTTGAATAAAGGTAAATCCGTTATGACAGTAACAGATTTATTTGGAAATACAGAGGATACTACCAAATTTCAAATCGGTTCTTCTGTAGATGATGATAACAACTTAACCATTACCTTAAAGAATAAATCAGGCGATGACACCGTTATCACCATCAGCAATGCGGACAAGATGAAAGCAGGAGATGTGATCACCATCACTGCAAAGGAAATGGTAGAGACAGAGCAGGCTCCTACAGGAAAGGATGCCTTCCGTCTTCAGGTTGGTGCAAATGCTGGACAGGAAGTTATGCTTGGAATCAACTCTATGAAAGCAAAAGACCTGAACATTGTACAGACTAAGGAAGGTGTAGAAGGTAAAGCATTGGATGTAACAAATCAGGCATCTGCTTCTTTGGCAGTAAATGCATACGATATGGCTATCCAGTCTGTATCTACTGAAAGAGCAAAACTTGGTGCTACTCAGAACAGATTAGAGCACACTATCTCTAACTTGGATACATCTTCTGAAAACTTACAGGCAGCTGAATCAAGCTTACGTGATACTGATATGGCAGAAGAAATGACCAAGTACTCAAAGAACAATATCTTAATGCAGGCTGGTCAGTCAATGCTTGCACAGGCAAATCAGTCTACACAGGGCGTATTAAGCTTACTGGGCTAATTGGTACTGTGAACCGGGTTCGCGGAACCAAATATAAGAATATTTACTTAGGCGGAGAGCAATCTCCGCCTATGTTTTTGTTGGTTTCCCGTGAACCGGGTTCGGAGAACCAAAAAGAAAGTTGAAAATAAGGCAAAAAAGTTGTTCCCGTGAACCCGGTAACGTGTCACCGAAAAAAGTGCAGAAATAGAGGAAAAAAAGGGAGCCAGGGAACCCGGTAACGTGTCACAGGTAACGTGTCACAGGTAACGTGGCACATCCAAAAAGTTGCAAAGAGCCATGGCAATGATTATAATGAGAGAAGGCTGTAAATTAAAGGAAATAAGGATGGGTAAAATATGACATTACAACAGTTGCACTATGCAGTAAAAATTGCAGATATGAAATCCATGAATAAGGCGGCGGCAGAATTGTATGTATCTCAGCCTGCATTGTCCAGTACCATAAAGGATTTAGAGGAAGAACTGCAAATTGAAATCTTCCTTCGCACCAACCGTGGAATCCAGATTTCACCAGAAGGGGAGGAATTTTTAGGATATGCAAGACAGATGGTGGAATTAAATCATATGATAGAGGAAAGATATATAGAGAAGAAAAAGAAAAAAAGCAAATTCAGTGTATCCATGCAGCATTACTCTTTTGCGGTGGAGGCATTTATACAGTTGGCACAGGAGCTTTCTTTGGAAGATTTTGAATTGGCAGTGAATGAAACCAAAACCCACGAAGTGATTGAGAATGTTAGAAATTACCGAAGTGAATTAGGAATTTTGTATGTAAATGATTTCAACAGGAAAGCTTTGATGAAAATTTTCGGGGAAAATGAAGTGGAGTTTGTGGAGTTATTTCAATGTGATGTATATGTATATTTAAGCAAAACCCATCCACTAGCAAGCAGGGAAAGCATAAATATTGAAGAATTAAAGGATTACCCATGTCTCTCCTTTGAACAGGGGGAGAAGAATTCTTTTTACTTTGCAGAAGAAGTTCTTAGCACTATGGAATACAAGCAGATTATCAAGGCAAATGACAGGGCTACCATGTTAAATCTAATGGTAGGAATGAATGGATACACTCTGTGCTGTGGACTTATTTCTGATAAATTAAATGGAGGGCAATATGCAGCGGTGCCATTAAAACAACAAGAGACCTCGGATGTTATGGTCATTGGATATATTAAGCGAAAAGGATTTCCGCTAAGTGAGATTGCCAAGAAGTACCTTTATTTATTAGTAGAAATGACCAAGGACCAAGGCAAATAAACGAAAAGAATCATAACCAATAAGGTTTTTTAACTAATTTGTATCTGTTCAGAACCACTGAACAGATACGAACCTTACAGTAAATGTAAGGTTCTGATTGAAGCGAGTGAATACATAGAAAAATCGGTCAATGCTTACGCATGCAAAATTGCCCGATTTTTGTAAAATTTACATTTTCTTACGGTGCCAGCAGTAAATGCTGACA
>CACXGE010000133.1 GCA_902767135.1 uncultured Lachnospiraceae bacterium
AATGCTGTCAGGAAAACAAATGTGACTGGGGTTAAGAAAAATTTCTTGAAATTAACTCTTGACAAAAGTCACTTCATAACAGGAGACAGAAGAAATGAAAATAGGTTTTATTGGATGCGGAAATATGGCAAGTGCCATGATTGGTGGAATTATAAACAAAGGATTGTATAAGGCAGAGGAAATCATAGTATCGGATGCTTTGGAGGAAAGTCTTGTCAGGGCAAAGGAAAACCTTGGTGTAGTGACAACGTTAGATAATAAAGAAGTGGTAGAAAAAGCAGAAATCATTGTGCTGTCCGTAAAACCACAGTTTTATGAAATTGTGATAGACCAGATTAAGAATGTGGTAAAGGATGAGCAGTTGGTGATTACTATCGCACCGGGAAAAACATTGGGATGGTTGGATGAACACTTTGGGAAACCTGTAAAGTTAATACGTTGTATGCCAAATACTCCGGCTTTGGTAGGAGAGGGAATTACTGGAATCTGTCTAAACAAACTGGTGACAGATGCTGAACTGGAAGAAGCAGGAAAGATTTTAAACAGCTTTGGAAGTTATGAAGTGGTACCGGAACATCTGATGGATGTGGTAGTTTCCGTAAGCGGAAGCTCTCCAGCTTATGTGTTTATGCTCATTGAGGCCATGGCAGATGCTGCGGTATCCGATGGTATGCCAAGAGCCCAGGCCTATAAGTTTGCGGCTCAGGCAGTACTTGGAAGTGCCAAGATGGTACTGGAAACTGGAAAGCATCCGGGAGAATTAAAGGATATGGTATGTTCCCCGGGAGGAACTACCATCGAAGCGGTAAGAGTACTGGAGGAAAAGGGACTTCGAAGCGGGATTATCGAAGCTATGAAGGCATGTACTGTAAAGTCTAGGTCATTATAATCCGTTTATTATGTGGAAGGAGTAAACATGGGGATTTATTTGAACATGACTTGAAATCGTTACTGTGCACACAGGGTGTGTACAGTAACACTGTAACCAACAGGAAAGCTGAGAGGTCTGTTTTGTCAGTTGACACCGAAAAATAGAAATGTTACAATGTATGTGAAAAACACTGCCATAAGGTGGTGTTTTTTTGTGAAAGTTATGTAACAATCAAGGCGGTAGACCAGAGAAGGGGATTACTATGTTAGTTCAGAGAGGATTTCGAGATAAATTAGTAAATTGTGGTATTGATATTAATGCTCCTTTTGAGGTAGTGGTTTCTGTGAAAGGAAAAGCTACCTATGATATTTGTTGTTTTGGACTGAGTGCAGAAGAAAAATTAATAGACGAGGATTATCTGGTCTTTTATAACCAGACTCAGACACCGAATGGTGCCATAAAATATATTGAGGCTCATAATAAAGCTACATTTCAGTTGAATCTAAGAGCCCTGCCAGAATACATTCACAAGCTTGCGTTTACGGTAAGTATGGATGGGGAAGGCGCGGTGTCTGAAATGTCAGAACATCATTTTTGTCTGTGCCAGAATGGAAGGGAGTTTTTTCACTTTGCCATAGATGGTTCTCATTTTAAAAATGAGCTGACGTTTATTTCGGGAGAAATCTACAAGAAAAATGAGTGGAGAGTAGGGGCGGTAGCCTCTGGCTATAATTTTGGTTTACCGGATATGTTGAACTATTATAGTGGTGTTCAGGAGGAAACACCACAGCCGGCCAAGCAACCTGTAGCTTCTGATACTGCCTCTACATCGCCTGCACAGGTTCCTGATTCACTGCGAACAGTAGCACGGGAATTGCCAAAACAGAAGGTGGAAGCTAAAGAGTCGGCAGCTTTGGCAACCCAGAAAAAACCACCACAGCACTGTCTGATTGTAGTGGAAAACGCTGAGGTGAGAAGCTACCCCTTAGAAATGAGAAATTTGTGGCTGATTGGAAGAAGTTCTTTAAATATCGAACAGGATATTATGTTAAATTCCCAGATAGCAAGTAGGCGCCATGGATGCATACAGAACATTGCCGGGGAATGGTACTATGTGGATATGGGAAGTTTAAATGGTACTTACTACAATGGTGAGAAAATCATGCCGGATGCCAATGGGAAATTCAGTGCCATAAAACTAAATAATCAGGATGTCCTCCGCATTGATTCCAAGGATCTGGACAATCCGGCAGACTGTGGTGTGTGGATGATGTTCTCCACAGAAGGAGTGGGAAAACAGTGGGAAACCATAACCCTGGATAAGGAAGAAACCTGTATTGGTCGTGACCCCAAATTAAATGATATCCAGATTCCACTACCCTATGTATCCGGGTTACATATGAAAATTATACATAATGGGCGAGAATATTTTGTCATGGATTGTAATTCCATGGCAGGAACCTGGCTGAATGGAGAACCGGTAAAGGGCGCCATGCCTTTGAGAGAAAAAGACAAAATTGCATTCTGTGATTGCTTTATGGTCTTTACCGGGGATAAGATTATCTTGAATACTCCGATGCCGGTGAAAAGGAAAAACTCATCGGGAGTGATGATGGCGTCGCAAAATCAGGTTCAACATCAACATATACAGGTGCAACAGACTCCTGAGCCGGTGCAGGTACACGTGTCAGGACAGCAGCCTGTTATGGAAGACGCACAGCCAGAACAATCGGCAAAACAGAATAGTCCCGCACAAAACAGCATTCCGGATAATTCCATGGAAGGAAGACCTGTGGTGCTCAAAGCCAATATTCAGAGTCGAAAGGTCCCCAGCAACGAGGGACATGGAGAGAAGGAACTGATACGTGACGTGAGGGTTGAGGTACAGGAGGGTACTCTGGTTGCACTGCTTGGAGGTGCCGGTGCTGGAAAATCCACGGTGATGAACTGTATGAATGGTATGGATACCGCTGGTATGACTGGTACTGTGGAATATAATGGTGTAGATTTAATCAAGCATTTTGACAGAATGAAGTATTTGATTGGAAGTGTGCCACAGTCGGAGGTATTCCACGAAAGCCTTACGGTGGAACAGGAATTGACCCATGCCGCAAGACACCGCTTGCCGGGAGATACCAAGAAAAGTGAAATCAAGGAGAGAGTTGACAGCACACTTCGCCAGTTAGGAATTGAAAGCATTCGAAAAAATAGAATCAGCAAGTGTAGCGGTGGAGAAAGACGACGTGTCAATATCGGCATAGAATTGGTGGCAGACAGACAGCTTTTGTGTCTGGATGAGCCGGATGCAGGATTAGATCCGGGAAATAAGAGAAGATTATTTGAAACCTTACGAAAATTAGCCCATGAAGATGGCAAAAGTATTCTTACCATTATCCATGATGTATCGGATATCCAGTTGTTTGACAAGGTAATCATCATGAACAAGGTGGATAATGTAGGACGTCTGGCGTTTGCTGGTACGCCAAAAGAGGCAAGGGAACATTTTGGTGTGGATATCAAAGATGTGTATCAGCTTATGGCACAGAACCCAGAAAAATATATTTACCAAGGAGAGGCATAGACAATGGAACAAAAGAAAATCAGTGCGTTAAAACAGTGGCAGGAATTTACCATTGAGTATTTTCAAATTATGATGGGGGATAAGAAGAATTTGCTTATTTCTCTCTTGTTCCCGGTAGTAGCGGCGATTATTGTTATCTGGATTGCCGGGGAGAATATGTTTGTACATTACGATGGAACAAAGTCGGGAAGCTTTGTGGTGGTAAGTGCTGCTATTTGGGGAGGATTGTTTAATTCCATCCAGATTATTGTAAAGGATAGAAAGAATGTAAAAAGAAACTATGTGGCAGGAGCCAGACTGAGATGCTATACAGCCTCAAGAGCAGTGTTGCAGTTTTTCTTATGTGTAGTTCAAAGTGCAATTCTTACATTAAGTTACATTGGGGTATCCAAGATTTATGATAATGAGCTTCCAGAGGAAGGTGTCATCTGGGGAAATCCTTTACCAGAATTTTTTGTTAGTATTTTACTGTTGATGTATGCAGCGGATATGATGGGGCTTTTGATTTCCTGTCTGGTAAAAAAAGAAGAAGCAGCCAATGTACTGGCACCATATATTCTCATTGTGCAGTTAATCTTTTCCGGAATTCTATTTACAATGGAAGGCTTGGCAGATAAGCTGTCCTATGTGATGATCAGCCGTTGGGGAATGGAAGCCTTGGGAAGCATTGCCCGATTAAATGATTTACAGTTAAAAATTCAGATGGAGGTACCTACGGTTCCCCATGAATTTGAGGACCGATTTGATGCAACCTCAGAGCATTTATTACATGTCTGGGCCATCCTGCTTATTTTCAGCCTGGTTTTTGTATTTGTAGGTAACCTGCTGTTACATAGAGTGTCAAAAGATACAAGGGAATAATGTATATAACCAGGAAGGCAGCGAAATTATACGTTGACTTTAGAAAATCCATATTGTATAATAGATCGTAATTGTGAGTAAGGAATTCGTATGATAATACGATGAAACATAGGCTTGTCTGTCTTAGAGATGAAAAAAAAAACTCTTTTCATAAGGCGGACGAGCCTTTTGATTGTTATAGAATTAGTAATTAGTAAATAAGAATTAACATAAGGAGGAAAATGTAAATGGCTGTAAAATATGTTTTTGTCACAGGTGGTGTAGTGTCAGGTCTTGGAAAGGGTATTACTGCAGCATCTCTTGGACGATTGTTAAAGGCAAGAGGGTACAAGGTGACAATGCAGAAATTTGACCCGTACATCAATATCGATCCGGGTACTATGAATCCAATTCAGCACGGTGAGGTTTTTGTTACAGATGATGGTACGGAAACAGATTTGGACTTAGGACACTATGAGCGTTTCATTGATGAAAGCTTAGATAAGCATTCTAATGTGACCACAGGTAAGGTTTACTGGTCGGTTCTGCAAAAGGAACGTAGAGGTGATTTTGGTGGGGGAACGGTACAGGTGATTCCTCATATTACCAATGAAATTAAGAGCCGCTTCTATCGCAATTATACAGATGATGACACCATTATTGCAATCATCGAAGTCGGTGGCACCGTAGGTGATATTGAAAGTCAGCCATTTTTGGAATCTATTCGTCAGTTCCAGCATGAAGTGGGAAGAGAAAATGCAATGTTGATTCATGTAACATTAATCCCTTATCTGCGTGCCTCTGGGGAGATGAAAACCAAGCCAACACAGGCAAGTGTAAAGGAATTACAGGGAATGGGAATTCAGCCGGATGTGATTGTATGTCGCTCGGAGCTTCCGTTAGAAGAAGGTTTGAAGGACAAGCTGGCACTGTTTTGTAATGTACCAAAGAACCATGTATTACAGAATCTTGACGTGGAATATTTATATGAGGCTCCGCTTGCTATGGAAGAAGAACGTTTGGCAGAAGTAGCTTGTGAATGTTTACACTTAGATTGTCCAGAACCAGACTTGACAGACTGGAAGGAAATGGTAGAAGCTTTGAGAAATCCGGTAAAGGAAGTAAATATCGCATTGGTAGGAAAGTACATTCAGCTTCATGATGCTTATATCAGTGTAGTTGAAGCCTTAAAGCACGGAGGAATTGCAGAGCGAGCTACCGTAAATATTCAATGGATTGACTCAGAGACAGTGACAGATGAAAATGCAGCAGAGCTGTTAAAAGATGCAGATGGAATTTTAGTGCCAGGTGGATTTGGAGACAGAGGTGTGGAAGGAAAGATTTCAGCCATCCGTTATGCCCGTGAAAAGAAAGTGCCATTCCTTGGATTGTGTCTGGGAATGCAGTTGTCCATTGTAGAGTTTGCAAGACATGTATTACATTACTCTGATGCCCACAGTGTGGAATTAAAGCCAGATACCACTCACCCGGTGATTCACTTGATGCCAGATCAGGATGGTATCGAGGACATCGGTGGAACATTAAGATTAGGTTCTTACCCTTGTGTCCTGGATCAGTCTTCCAAGGCATACCAGGTATATGGTGAGGAAGTTGTGAAGGAACGTCATAGACACCGCTATGAAGTAAATAATGACTATCGTACGGTTCTGGTAGAAAACGGAATGAAGCTTTGCGGTTTGTCTCCGGATAAGAGAATTGTGGAGATGATTGAACTTGAAGATCATCCATGGTTTATTGCAACTCAGGCTCATCCTGAGTTAAAGTCAAGACCAAACAGACCTCATCCACTGTTTAAGGGATTTATTGAGGCAGCAGCGAAAAATAAATAAGATAAATTAGGTGAAGAGGCAGAGAAATCCTGCCTCTTTTTATGAAATTGTAAAAAAGGGGAAAATATTAATATGGCATACAATTACTTTGATGTAGAAATGATGAAAAGAGAACTTCCACATAAACGCAGAGAACAGACGAAGGGAAAAGAGTTGTACCAAAAAGGAAAAATAACTGTGGAAAAAGTGGATACAGTTTATCTTGAAGGGGATAATGAATTACACGGCATGATACAATGCAGGGCAAGGGAAGGGGAAGGGGAAGGGTATAGAGCGTTTTCTCTGGGGGCCTACTTTAAAAAGCACAAGGTGACTTATATGGAATGTGAATGTGAAGAGTGTAGACAAAACTCTTATGGGTATTATTCTAGGAAGCAAATACATGAATGTGCCTATACCTGGGGAATGATGGAAGCACTGAAAGATTATTTAAAGGAACACAATCTTGGGGATGCCACAGACAAAAACGCAATGATGATTATGCAGTCCTATCAGAAACAGAGGGCAAACCAGCTTATTTCCAAGGTTCACAAGGAGACGGAGGAACTACAATTAGAACCAAAACTCTCAAAAAACAACAATCAACTAATGCTTTCTTTTCGCGTTGGCAGAGAAAAAAAGTATGTGGTAAAAAATCTGTTGCAGTTTTGTGAAGATGTGGAAGAAAGCAATAACAATATCTATGGAAGCAGTTATGTGATTAATCATAATTTAGGAAATTTTGATGCTGATTCCAGAAGATGGATTGGATTTTTGCAACAGATGATGCGGGATGAGGAAAAGAGTATTGAGAGAATTTCAGAGTATATCTGGAATAGAAAGAAATATGTAAAGAGTAATATTGAACTGTACGGATGGCGCCTGGATAAGTTTTTTGCCATGGCGCGGGAAACGGGTGTGATTTACGAAAGAACGGATTATACTACTAAGAAGAAAGTCAAGACTCCATTCAGTGCAGACTATAAGACTCCTGAAATAACAATGATAATTGACAAGAAAATGGACAGGGGACAGTTTGAAGGGGTGGAGGTTACTATGGATTTGCCTGGTTTTTATCAGGGAAATAATACCTGTTATTTCATAGAGGAAAGCGTAATGTATCAGGTTTCCGATGAGTTTATAGAATCCATGGCACCGTTTTTGGAGTTAGAATCCAGCAGAAGGATTCAGTTCTCTGTAGGAAGAAATGAATTGTCCACTTTTTATTATTCTGTTCTTCCGCGACTTTCAGAAGTGGTTGACATAGAAGAAAAAGATGGCGCTTTCATACAGAGACACTTGGCGCCGGAACCAGAGTTTCGTTTTTATTTAGACGCACCCAATGGAAATATTGCCTGTAAGCCTAAAGCATATTATGGTGGCAGAAATTTTGAACTTACCGATTATCTGGACGATGCAGTTATCGATCCTATGCGATTATATGACAAAGAACAGGAGATTCTTTTTCTTGCAAGGCAGTTATTCCCAGCCTATGATCCAGAACTCAAAGTCCTGCATTGTGATGAAAATGAAGAATTGATGTTTCGAATCATGGAACAAGGTGTAGCCAAATTGGGAGAATTAGGTGAGGTGTTCTGTACCAGAGAGTTTAAAAACTTAAATATTATCCGAAAGGTAAAGGTGTCGGTGGGGGTATCTGTATCCAGTGGACTATTAGATTTGGAGATTACCACCGAGGACGTATCTCAGGCAGATTTGCTTGATATTTTAAAACACTATACACCAACCAAAAAATATTATCGCTTAAAAAATGGAGATTTTTTAAATGTGCAGGATGAGTCCATTCAGATGTTGGCAGAGATGATGGAAACCCTTCGTATCTCCCCAAAGGAGTTTGCCAAGGGAAAGATGCATCTGCCGCTGTATCGTACGCTCTATCTGGATAAAATGTTGGAAGAACACGAATCCGTCTACGAAGAGAGAGATCATCATTTTAAGCAGATTGTAAAGAATTTTAAGACAGTGAAAGAGGCGGATTACGAAGTGCCAAAGTCTTTGCAAAAGACACTGCGCCATTATCAGAAAAACGGATATAAATGGATGCGTACCTTGGAAAACTACGGCTTTGGTGGGATTTTAGCAGATGATATGGGACTTGGAAAAACATTGCAGGTGATTACCCTGTTATTGGCAAGAAAGGAACAAAAGGAATCCTCTACTTCCCTGGTAGTATGTCCCGCATCCCTAGTGTATAACTGGCAGGAGGAAGTAAGCCATTATGCTCCGGAATTAAAAACATGTACCTTGACAGGCATACAGCAGGAACGATATGACTTGCTGGAACATTACAAGGAATACGATGTGGTAATATGCTCCTATGATACCTTAAAGCGTGATATTGACCAGTATGAGGGGAAGGAATTTGACTATGAGATTATAGATGAGGCTCAATATATAAAAAATCATACCACAGCAGTGGCAAAATCGGTAAAAATTATAAAGGCGGCGCAAAGAATGGCTCTTACGGGAACGCCGATTGAAAATCGTTTAAGCGAATTGTGGAGTATTTTTGATTATTTGATGCCTGGATTTTTATATGGTTATGAAGTGTTTAAAAAGGAATTTGAATCTCCCATCGTCAAAGGTCAGGATGCAGATGCAATGGGAAGGCTGCAGCGTATGGTAGCGCCATTTATATTGCGAAGATTAAAGACAGATGTTTTAAAGGATTTGCCGGATAAATTGGAAGAAAACAGATATGTACGTTTTGAGGAAGAACAGCAGAAACTATATGATGCCCAGCATGTACATATGCAGACCACGATCAAAGCCCAGGGGCAGGAAGAATTTAATAAGAATAAGCTTCAGATTCTGGCAGAACTTACCAAGCTTCGACAGATTTGCTGTGACCCAGGCCTTTGTTACGATAACTTTAAGGGGAGTTCGGCAAAATTAGAAGCCTGTGTGGATTTGATTGAGAACGCCAAAGATGGGGGACATAAGATACTACTGTTTTCTCAGTTTACTTCCATGTTAGAAAAAATCGGAGCGAAGCTTACCCAGAAAGGAATATCCTTTTATGAGATAACAGGAAGTACACCAAAAGAAAAGCGTCTTCAGCTTGTGAAGGAATTTAACCGGAATGATACCACGGTATTTTTGATTTCTCTGAAGGCTGGGGGCGTGGGTCTGAACCTTACAGGGGCAGATGTAGTGATTCACTATGATCCATGGTGGAATGTGGCTGTGCAGAATCAGGCCACAGACAGGGCTTACCGTATCGGACAGACCAAAAAGGTGACAGTTTATAAGATGATTGCCAAAGGCTCCATTGAGGAAAAAATACAAAAGTTGCAGGAGGCAAAGAAGGATTTAGTGGACCAGATTGTAAATGGAGAACATGTGGGAATCAGCAGTTTGAGCCAACAGGAGTTGTTGGAACTCTTAGGATAGGGCTGGCTGCCAAAAGAGCAAAAGGAGGGAGACATTTATGGGAAACTTCATAAAAAAAATCAGAAATATCAGTGTATTTAAGACCTTGTGGTTTGGGAAAAAATATGCAGGCGGAATAAAGAATGCCATGGTGTATCGGTATACAAAGCTGAAGCTCCACAGGGACTGTAAGATTCAGATTGATGGAAAATTATCTTTAGGATATTCCGGAGAAAAATTATATCCCTGGAATCAGACTACTTTGCAAATGGGAAAAAACAGTAAATTTACAATTTACGGGAAACAGGGTATTGATTGGAAATAGTTAGAGTTGACTGAAATAGGGTTTAGTGTTATAATTTTTAGATGACAGGGTTAACCTAAATGCATAGAAATATGCGCCCAGCGAAAAGAAAAGGAAAGGTGAGGTAAACGAAAATGGCAAACATTGATTTAACTAAGTATGGTATTACCGGAACAACAGAAATCGTATACAATCCATCCTATGAGGATTTATACAAAGAAGAATTGAAAGCTGATTTAGAGGGCTATGAAAAGGGACAGGAAACAGAACTTGGTGCCGTAAACGTAATGACAGGTATCTATACAGGACGTTCTCCTAAAGATAAGTATATTGTGGAAGATGAAAACTCTAAGGATACCGTATGGTGGGATTCAGCAGAATATCCTAATGATAATCACAAAATGTCAGAGTCTACATGGGCTACAGTAAAAGATATCGCTAAGAAAGAACTTTCAAACAAGAAGTTATTCGTAGTAGATGCTTTCTGTGGAGCTAACGCTGACACAAGAATGGCAGTACGTTTCATCGTAGAAGTAGCTTGGCAGGCACATTTTGTAGAGAATATGTTTATCAAGCCAACAGCTGAAGAATTAGCAGATTTCGAGCCAGATTTCGTTGTTTATAATGCTTCAAAGGCAAAAGTTGAAAACTATAAGGAGTTAGGACTTAACTCTGAAACTTGTGTTGCATTCAACATCACAAGCCGCGAGCAGGTTATCATCAACACTTGGTACGGTGGAGAAATGAAGAAGGGTATGTTCTCAATGATGAACTACTATCTTCCATTAAAGGGAATTGCTTCAATGCATTGTTCAGCAAATACAGATATGAACGGTGAAAACACAGCAATCTTCTTCGGATTATCTGGAACAGGTAAGACAACATTATCTACAGATCCAAAGCGTTTATTAATCGGTGATGACGAACATGGATGGGATGACAAGGGTGTATTCAACTTTGAAGGTGGATGCTATGCGAAGGTTATCGGTTTGGACAAGGAATCTGAGCCAGACATCTTCAATGCAATCAAGAGAAACGCATTGTTAGAGAACGTTACCGTAGCAGCAGACGGAAAGATTGATTTCGAAGATAAGAGTGTGACAGAAAATACTCGTGTATCTTACCCAATTGATCATATTCAGAACATTGTACGTCCAATTTCTTCTGCACCAGAAGCTAAGAATGTAATCTTCTTATCAGCAGATGCATTTGGAGTACTTCCTCCAGTATCTATCTTAACACCAGAACAGACAAAATACTATTTCTTATCTGGATTTACAGCTAAGCTGGCAGGTACAGAGCGTGGAATTACAGAGCCTACTCCAACATTCTCAGCATGTTTTGGACAGGCATTCCTGGAATTACACCCAACAAAGTACGCTGAAGAATTAGTTAAGAAGATGGAAAAGAGTGGAGCTAAGGCATACTTAGTAAACACAGGATGGAATGGAACTGGAAAACGTATCTCTATTAAGGATACTCGTGGTATCATCGATGCAATTCTCGGTGGAGATATCACAAAGGCTCCAACAAAGAAAATTCCTATGTTCGACTTTGAAGTTCCAACA
This sequence comes from uncultured Lachnospiraceae bacterium, assembly GCA_902767135.1. Lineage (GTDB taxonomy): Bacteria > Bacillota > Clostridia > Lachnospirales > Lachnospiraceae > RUG11237. Next base: position 11,387 of record CACXGE010000133.1, read on the forward strand.
GAACTTCCAGGAGTAGACCCAGCAATCTTAGATCCTCGTGACACTTATGCAGATGCTTCTGAATGGGAAGTTAAGGCAAAGGATCTTGCAAGCCGTTTTGTGAAGAATTTTGCTAAATACGAAACAAATGAAGCTGGTAAGGCATTAGTTGCAGCAGGACCAAAGGCGTAATCAAGAGTTAGCATTGTAATTTGATAAAGGTGCACAAATTTGATATAAGAATTTGTGCACCTTTTTTGTGCATATAAAAATCTGCACAAAAAGAAAAGCAAAACCATGTTAAAAACAACAATTTTGCAATAGTGTCCATGTATCCTTTGGATATTTGATTGACTTATTGTCTAATAAATGCTAAAATTTTACAAAAGTATTAAAAGTATGTGAACACAAAGGGAGATGTAGAAATGAAAGTGAAAAAGGCAATTGTAGCAATTTTATCCACAGCCATTGCGGTAACAGCCATGCCGGTAACTCCAAAAGGCGTTATCTCATATGCTGCTACGAACGATGTAGTTGTTCATGTGAAATCGGATTGGAAAGGCATGAATGTGTTTTACTGGAATAAAGGCGGAGGATATAGTACAGATACTAGCTGGCCAGGAGATGTCATGGAGAAAAATGGGGAATGGTATACTTACACCTTTGATGATGCCGGTTCTGTAGATTTCATGTTTAATTATGGAAAGAAACAGACAACCCACTATAATAAAGTGTCTGGAGAATACTGGTTAGAAAATGGAAACTGGTATGCCGAGAATCCGGACCAGGGAGAGGTTACACCGTTGCCAACAGCAACAAAAGTGCCAACAGTGACCAAGAAAGCTACGGTCACTCCCACAAGTAAGATTACACAGAAGGTGACAGCCACACCTGTGGTTACCAAAGAATTAGAAGTAACCCCAACGCAGGGACCGAAAGTAACCTTGCCGGCGACTGACAAAAAAATTACACTTCACTACTATTATGAAGGGGAAGGTGGTGTAAATGTATACTATTACAATGTGAGTAAGGGAACCAACACACCTGTTGCATGGCCGGGAGTAGCTATGAAATCTGAGGGAAATGGTTGGTATACATATACGATTGAACAGGCAAAGAGTGCTACTGTAGTATTCCTCCCAGGAAAAGGCATCACAGAAGAAACGGTTATCCTTAGCGGAGAACACTGGGGAATTGGCGACGAGATTCTGGATGAAAAGCCGGAGAACTACAAACCAGGCGAAAACACACCAGCTCCAACGAGGCCGTTGGAAGTGACAGGAAAGCCTACTGCAACCATAGCGCCATCTGTTCCTGTGAAGCCAACCATAGTAGCTACATCTACTCCGGGGGCAACGGTAACACCTACACAGGAGGCGACCCCAACACCAGAGGCAACAGCCACTCCAGTACCAACCAAGCCACCAGTAAAGGGAAAGATGGTACTTCACTTCTATAACAGTGCAAATTGGGCGAAGCCGGCAGTGCATTACTGGCAGGCCACAGGTGCTTCTAAAACATCTACAGAATGGCCAGGAGTAGCCATGACAGAAGAAGGAAATAACTGGTATAGCTATACCATTGACGGCGCAACGGCTTCCAAACTTCTTTTTGTAGACCAGGCGAATACAAATGCCAAGACAGATGATTTGAGTCAGGTAGAAGGAGAGTGGTGGTATAAGGATAGTAAGTGGAGTGACGTAGACCTTAGCGGACCAATTGCAACCAACACACCGACTCCAACCAACACACCGACTCCAACCAGAGATCCAAACGCAACCAACACACCAACCCCGTCTCCTAGACCAACAACACCGCCAGGGGAAGGAGACTTCAGAGATGAAACCATTTACTTCTTGATTACAACAAGATTCTATGATGGAGATTCGTCAAATAATGTGTATACATCTGGTGACTATGATGCTCACAACGATAAAAATAATGACCCATCCTGGAGAGGTGATTTCAAGGGATTAATTGAGAAGCTTGACTATATCAAGGCGTTAGGATTTACTGCAATCTGGATTACGCCTGTGGTACAGAATAACAGTAATTATGATTATCATGGATACCATGCATATAACTTTAGTAAAATAGACAATAGATACGAATCCGAGGGCGTGAAGTATCAAGATTTGGTAGATGCAGTGCATGGAAAAGACATGAAGATTATTCAGGATATTGTATTGAATCATACCTGTTCTCATGGAGAAGAAAATCTGAAGGTTCTTACAGGAGCAACTGCAGAGGAACGGCAGAAGATTATCATGGATGGAACTGGAGATGACCCAAGTAATCCAATTTTCCATCATGAAGGATGGACCGGAAGTGGTGGATACGATGAGTATAAACGTCAGAACTCTACAATGGATGGAGAGTGCTTTGACTTAGAAACAGAAAATCCAACAGTGTACAACTACCTGATTGATTGTTACAAGAAGATTATGGATACAGGAGTTGATGGATTCCGTATTGATACGGTGGCGCATATTTCAAGATTGACATTCAACCAAACATTCCTTCCGGCATTTAAGGAGCACGCAAAGGAATTGGGAAATGATGACTTCTTTATGTATGGAGAAGTGTGTACTAAGGGACATGATGTGTGGTACAGAAACCACCCAGGAATTTCAACTTGTTTCTATACCTGGGCGGAAACGGATAAATGGGCAAGTAAGTGGACAAATTCTACATTAGAAAATGAAGCTTTGGTAGAACAACACTTTAAGGCGGCAGACAGCGACCTAAATGAAGGCAGGACAAGTAAAAATGCATTTTTAAATGGAAATGAATATCATACACCAGATTATTCTGAGAGTTCTGGAATGGCACAGATTGACTTCCAGGTACACTACTCCTTTGATACAGCGGGAAATGCATTTGATATGGCAAAGCAACAGGATGCGCATTTTAATGATGCAACATGGAATGTAGTATATGTAGATTCGCATGACTACGGCCCGGATGCGGCGGGATATGATAAGAGATATCCAAAGGGAACAGATGCGTGGGCAGAAAATCTGAGCTTTATGTTTACATTCCGAGGAATTCCATGTATCTACTATGGAAGTGAAATTGAATTCCAGGCAGGACAGCCAATAGATAAGGGTACTTGCGCACCGTTAGCAGAAACAGGGCGTGCATATTATGGTGATCATTTGGAAGGAACGGTGACAGCATCAGACTTTGGTGACTACACAGCGTCAGGGGAAGTGGCCACTACACTAAAACAGTCATTATGTACACACTTACGTAAGTTAAATAAGATTCGTGCAGCAGTACCAGCTCTCAGAAAGGGACAGTATTCTACCGAGGGTGTAAATGGAAAGCTTGCCTACAAGCGTCGTTACACAGATGCAAATACAGATAGTTTTGCTTGTATTTCTGTATCTGGCGGAGCAACTTTTAGTAATATTCCAAATGGTACTTATGTGGATGCGTGTACAGGAGATACACAGGAAGTAACCAATGGAACCCTGACAGCTAACTGTTCCGGACAGGGTAACTTAAGAGTGTATGTATTAAGTACAGATAAGACCCCTGCTCCAGGACAGGTAGCTGCAGATATTAACGATTCGTTTATTAAATAATGTATAAGTAATTCCTGGGGGGAGCCCCCCCAGGGGATTAGCTAGATAGAAGTAGAGAAATGTAGCAAGGATTTGAAAGGAGAAATCAGATGAAATATAAAGTATTATGTTCAATATTAGCGGCGGCGATGATTGTTTCGGGATTTGCAGAAACTACTTCAGTAATGGCAACGGAGAAGTCTGTTGTGGAAACCAGTGTCAACGCTTTTGAATCAGAGTTTGATTTTGACGAGAAAACAGGAACTATTTTAAAATACACAGGAACAGACAGTCAGATTGTTGTTCCGGCCCAGATTGATGGAGTAGATGTTACTACCATTGGAAAAGCCGCATTCTCAAGCCAGGAGGATCTGAGAAATGTAACCATTTCAGAGGGAATCTCAACGATTGAACAGGAAGCCTTTTTCAACTGTCCAAATCTTAGCAAAGTAAAAATCCCAGACACTGTAACAACCATCGGAGAACTGGCATTTGCAATGTGCACAAGCTTAGAAGAAATTGATTTAGGTGGAGTGGAAGTTTTAGAAAACAATTTGTTTTATGGCTGTGAGTATTTGGAAGCTGTTACAGTTCCAGCGTCAGTATATAGAATGTCTGACCATGTATTTTATGATTGTGTTTCCCTAGAAACTGTAAATATTTCTTCGCAGACAGTAGATTTCGGAGAGGAGATTTTTACAGGTGTAGAAAAGGTTAAAATTGTGGCACCAGAAGGAAGCCAGGCCCAGGTCTTTGCCAATGCAGAGGGAATTGAATTTGAAATAGCGAAAACAGTGGAACCTACCAATGCAGCTACACCGACACAGAGTGCAAAACCAACAGCGACTGCAAAGCCAACTAAGGCACTACAGGTTAGCCAAAAGCCAACAGCTACACCAGAGCCAGTTGCTAAGACTTACGATGTAGAGTTTGAGTTAAATGGTGGTGGGTTTGAAGAGGAAGTTGCGGATACTTATAGTTCAGCAGCTAAGAAGGTGCTCCCAGAACCAGTAAGAGAAGGTTACAGCTTTGAAGGTTGGTACACAAAGAGTAATTTCAAAGGAAGTCCAGTGACGGCAATCAAAAAAGGCAGCACAGGAAATAAGACCTTCTATGCAAAATGGAGTAAGGTAAAAGTCAAGAAAGTTACCATCTCTTCTGTAAAGAACAGTAAATCAAAGTCTATGACTGTAAAGATTAAAAAGGTAACAGGTGCGGCAGGATATCAGGTAGCTTATGCAACCAAGATTACCATGTCAGGAAAGAAAGTGACAAGTTTCACAGGAACCACAAAGACAATCAAAAAACTGACGAAGGGTAAACGCTACTATGTAATGGTAAGAGCCTACAAGTTGGATTCCGCAGGCAATAAAGTATACGGAAAATATCAGATTGTACCAAAGAGCGTGAAGATTAAGAAATAAAAAAAGAGAATAAAGCCGAGTGGGAAAAATGAGCAGGCGTTGAAAGTGTTTAACGGTGAATACACAGAGGCGACAGACCAGATACAGGATATTCTTATTGAGATAGGAGAATATTCGGATGAAGAAGCGGTTTCAGATTACAAGGCTGGGAGTGTTACAGGAATTATTGTAATTGTTCTAAATATACTTGTGGGTGCAGTAAGTATTGCCTTGTGTGTAACATTTTCAAGAGTAATCAGTGAGGAACTTTCTGCACAGGCAGAGAACCTGGAAGGAATGGTAGCGGTATTTGAACTGAGGGCATAGGGGTGATCGATTAGCTCACAAATTGAATCATGATAACGATGAAAGAAAAAAGTTGACAAAAACATTTTGATATGATCCCCTTTAAGTAGACAAGGTAAATAACCAAATCTACTTAAGGGGGATTTTTTATGTCCAAATATCCTGCAGAATTA
>CACXGE010000134.1 GCA_902767135.1 uncultured Lachnospiraceae bacterium
CAATTCTGAATACTGACCGTTTTTCTCTCCTTATATAGGGGAGAGTTATCCACAGGAACTGATAAAATCATTTATCAATTACCTATACACTATTCCTGTGAGAAAATACTATCGTCGGTAAGCAGTGCTTGTCTCTTTTTCTTTATCTCTATTGCTTCTTCCATAGAAACAAACTGAAAACGAACCATTTCAGTAGGTTTACACTGACCTAGTACATCAAAACAGGCAGTAATAACAATACCAATCTGTGTATAAGCTCCACATGTATTCTGCTCTTTACCCAGAATAATAATTTCCTGACCCTGAGGTGTCTCCATGCATCCCATAACTGACACATCATCTAATACATTTCCAAGCCCCGGACTCTCTCTTGGATCCTTTTCTCTTGGCCTGTATTTCAATTCTACACCCTTAAAACGGACACCTCTTCGATTAGAATTAAATAATGTTTTCCATTCCACATTGCATAGTTCCTGCACACTTTCCTCTTCATACAAATCATAATGTGGTCCCTTCATAACGAGCATTGTCTTACTGGCTCCACCATAAAGCGAAAAACCGTCTGGAACATACTTCCCAACATTACTAATATAGATATCCAGATTAGGATTTAAATCCTCTAAGACATCTCCGGCCTCTATATTTTTCCCATGATAGCCACCAAGGAAATTCATAGCTTGTGTAGATGTTGAACCGAGGTTTTCCTGTGCTTTAAAGCCACCTGCAATTGCCATATACCCACGAAGGCTTCTTAGCGCAAAACCAATATCTAGTACATCCCCTTTTGATGCCTTATATGTCCTCCACATTTCAATGGTTTCACCATTTAACTTCGGTGCAAATTCAGCTCCCGTCAATGCAAAAATAGCATCACAAAGAAATTCTATCTTTCCTCCTAACATTGCAAATTCCATTGCCGTCTCTTCCATCGCATTTCCAACCAGCTTATTTGCAATGTGATGAGAAAATTCATCCATTGGTCCACTAGAAGGTACTCCTTGATTTAAATATCCTAATCTTTCCTTTCCCTGAAGAGAAGTTTCCGGACCTGTTGAAATAATTCTAATAACCTTCGACATCGTCTTTATCTCCTTCCAAATATGCCTTTATATTAAATTCTGATTCTGTGATTTTGAATCGAAATTTACGTTCTCTTGCCTGAAGGAGAATTTTATTATATTCCTCCAAATTAATGGGCACATAACGAATACGATCTCCTGCTTGCAAAAGCATCGGATTATCATAAAAATCCGGTAACGTTTGCGTTGGATCGTATGCTGTCACAGGAAGTGTTCCAATCACAGCATATCCTCCGGCCCCCGCAAGATTGTACCATGCACAACAAGCACCTCCCTGCCCCACTGTTGCTGCCGGAGTATAACTTCTCGGCGATGGGTATACTTTTCCAAGAAGAATTTTCCCTGACTTTTTTAAAGGTGTTGAAAACGGACTACTAGGTTCAAAACCAATCAAACCAACCCATTGATTCGCATCTGTATGTGCTTTTACCGCTTCTTCTACAGTCATTCCACTATATTCAGCAGAATCCTTTAAATCAGGTCCCCATTGAATTCCATTCTCTTCTGTTCCATACAAAACAGGAATTTCAATAATTCGGGATGACATAGTCTCAATTTCTCCAATCTCTCCAATTATATCCATGATTTTTTCTACAATCTTTGTATATTCAATTACAAGATTGTCATAATATACTGCAAAAGAATACCAACCGGGAATCGTATCAATAATCCCTACAATTGTACCATCTTCCTGTGCCTGTAAAACCTTTCGGTTTGCCACAATTACAGCAGAATTTACTTCTAATTCCATACCATATCCCATATAAACAATCAACGCTGCATCTCCAGCCGGAATAATCTTAGGCTTTTCATATCTCATGTTTCACCATTCCTTTCTACGCCAGATTAAATTTTTTCTTCACAATCAAAGCCAGTGTCTGAGCTGTTAAATCTATATCACCAAAAGAACCACTATCAATTAGCAAGTCTTTACAGGTCATATCATCGCTATATGCTTTTGCATAATGAAGATTATAAGAAGCTCTGGCCTCATCAACATTTTTCATCATTCTTTCTGCTTCCTCCTCTGACATATGGAAATATTTGATACAATTTTCCTTACGGATTTTTTCCGAAGTATATATATAAATACTAAAATGGTTCGGATCTTCCCGTAATATATAGTCCGCACAACGACCAACAATAACACAAGATTCCTTTTCTGCTAAATTACTTATAATCTCACTTTGTATTTCAAACATCTGCTCTTGTTCTTCCTCTGAACATTCTCCCAATGGATGTGACATTTTTTCATAAGGGTTCAAATCAGACAATGCTGCATTATCAACCTGTAAAGAAGATACTCCCATTTGCTTTGCTACATCCTCTACAATATCCCTATCGTAATATTGTACGCCAAGTAGCTTTGCCAAACGTTTTGCAATTGGTCTCCCCATACTCCCGAACTGTCTGGAAATAGTAACCACATAATTTTCTAAACCAATATTACATTTCTCTACATTTAAAAACGAAGTATCAAATGTGCCATTGCAAAAATGCTTATTTCTCATAATTGCCAGATCTGTATTTATAGTTGTTGTCACACCCTCAATCTCAAATTCTTTTAACGCTTGCTTCATGTTGTGAATAACCGCCTCCCGGTTCTCACCCCAAGCAATCAACTTACATAACATAGAATCATAAAAGGGAGATATCTTAAATCCATCAGTAAGTGCATGTTCAACTCGAACTTTTCCTTCCTGATCAGATGGGAATTTTACCCTCTCAATGGTTCCTAACACTGGCATAAAAGTTTTTGGATTTTCTGCATAAATACGACACTCAATCGCATGACCATTTAATTTTACATCATCTTGTGTAAAAGCAATTCTCTCTCCATTTGCAATGCGTATCTGCCATTCAACAAAATCTTTTCCCGTAATATATTCTGAAACCGGATGTTCTACTTGAAGTCTCGCATTGATTTCCATAAAGTAATAATCACCGTCTTTATTCTTTAAATACTCAACGGTTCCAACACCAGTGTATTTCATTTTCTTAATCAACCGGCTAGTATAATCATAAAGTTTTTTCCTATCTTCTGACGTAACAGCTACTGATGGAGCTTCCTCTATAATCTTCTGATAACGTCTCTGAATAGAACATTCCCTCTCTCCTAAACAAACAACATTTCCATATTTATCTGCTAAAAACTGTACTTCAATGTGTCTTGGATTTTCTACCGCTTTCTCAATATAAATATCACCAGAAGCAAATGCCATCATTCCAATTCTCTGCATACTCTCATATAACGTCTGCATCATTTCCCGTGATTCAAATGACTCTATTTTCTGAATTCCTTTTCCTCCACCTCCTTTATCAAGTTTCATAAGAATTGGTAATCCTACTCTTTCTGCCGTCTCATATATTTCATCTATTGAATGAATAGGTTTTATTGTTCCCGGAGTACATGGCACTCCTATTTTATCCGCTATAATTCTGCAATAACATTTTGATTCAATATTCTCTAATATCTCAGGAGCCGGCCCTAACCACTTAGCACCTGTCTCTGCAACTGCTTTTGCGAAAGCTGCCGATTCAGACAAAAATCCATATCCAGGATGTACTGCATCTGCCTCAGACTCCTTGATTGCCTTTACTAAATTTTCAATATTCAAGTAACTTTTTACCGGAGCAGAAGCTCCAATATAAACGGCTTTATCTGCTTCTTTTATATAAGACATATCCTTATCTGCATCAGAATAAACAACGACTGTATCAATCCCCATCGTCCTACAGGTTCGAATAATCCGTCTGGCAATTTCTCCTCTGTTTGCAATTAGAACTCTCTTTATCATTCACTTTTCACCTCCTTTATTCATCCTTTAAAATAATCATTGGTGTACCTACATCCATTTCATCCCACTCAGCTACCAGAATTTCCTTAACAATTCCGTCCTTTGGTGAACAACAACTACTTTCCATTTTCATACAATTTATAACTGCTAGTTCCTGTCCCTGTGTAACTTTATCCCCCACCTCACAGACAACTCTTGCTACCAATCCTGGGATATGTGCTTTTAATTCAAATTCCATAATATTCCTCCATTCTGCGAGTTCAAAATACAATTAAAGCGTTTATCCGTGCTATCGCACCAATAAACGCCTTCGTTTGCCTCGCTGTTTAATTTAATGCTCATGTTAATACTAATTTTTTTATTTTTCAATTCCACTTTTTCGCTATTTTTTTCTTACACCAAAGTGTAATAAAAAAATAGCAGTACCATAATCTTCATTATGATACCGCCTCATATGTTTCTTTTTCCTTTACCATTTTAAACAGCTGTGTTCGATTACTAACTCCTAACTTTTTATACATATTAAAGATATGTTTTTTTAACGTATTTAATGTAATATACAACGTATCACAGATATCTACTGTAGATAGTCCCTCTAGTATCAATTTTAATATTTGTTCTTCACGCCCTGTCAAATGATATCTTTCAGAACACTCCCTAATTGTCAATTTCTCCACTGAACTTTCTGTCTCACTCTCATATTTTTCATCTTCCTCTTTTTCTACTGCTGTATTTACCAGGCCTTTCATTCTGAAAATTCCAAGCCCTAAATGCTCCTTTAAAAGATTCATAATAAAGATATCCCTATCATTAAAATCTACCGCATTAATAGTATCACTATTACGAAACAGAAGAATATTTCCACAATAACTGTTATTTGCACATAAAATAACTTGTAAAATATATGCTATATGATTTGGTTTACAAAATTCCCGATAAAAACTCGACTGTAACCAAAACTGAGGATCAACCACATCCGATTCCCGATATACGATACTATTTCCACCCACTTTAAGTCCCATAGTACAATCATATCTCCCATAATTTTCCATAAACAATGATATATACTCTTCATTAAAATTAACACTAATCGGTTTTCCAATGATATTTTCTTCCATATAGCTATCAGGAACTACAAAAAACATCGCTCTATCAAACGGAATTAACCAACGCAATTCTCTTAATACCATATCTGCCATCTTCATCGGTTCGCTTGCACTATGAATCGTATATATCGTATTTGTAATTCCAAGCCACACGTTATTACCAAGCCGTTCCATACTTATCACCTTCTTTTCCTTACACTTCTTACACTTTTTCGTTAGAAGCAACTACTTTCGAGCAACTGCCATCTTCAAGTATCAGATAAATAGCGTCTGTCTTATCCCAACCGTCAAGTCCTTTCCTCCATCTACTTTCATATATTTCTTCGGTACTACGACTCGAACTGACTTCTGTATGTTCAGGCATACCTTACGATATGGGTTACTAAGGAATACATCTGTTCATTACTCTACAAAGCATACCATACAGACCTCCTCAGTTAAGATACATAATCTTTCCCACTACCGGGCGGATTCAGGACTTTAACCTGTTAGAAACGTGCGCCGCTAGGTGCACAACCTAAAAAAGAAGCCACCTTGTTACAAGATGACTTCTTTGTCCGCTTATTTCTCTATTGCATTAGCATAACACACCTTTCTATCTTATGCAAGAACCCTTTTAGAAATATCAGTTTTGAAGAATAAATTTATTTAATTGAATTTTGCCAACACATTTTTGCTCTGTATTTATAAAACATCGTTTTTCTGCTATGTTTACAGGAATTATCCACATCTATATATTATGGTTTCTCCTTATTTCTGCTTTTTGTGAATATTTAATTCGATTTTTCTTTCATTCTACCACCACCTGTTGTATAATAACCTTGTTATTCAAGGTATACAATTTTGTATCTCCCGATGTAATATACATCTTCATCCGTTGCTGTTTGTCTTCGAAAACTTGCCAGTAACCTTAAAGATGTATTTTTTATACTCTGTTGTATCTCACTTACCAACGTACACCATGCCAGATACAGCTGCATCAGAATATCTGCTATCTGCGTCAGAAGATAATGGTTCTTCATGGCATTTTTGTTTCTGCTGTTTAAATGCTCTATCCTGTATATACCGTTTTTCTGGTTATTAAATCCTTCATTTTCTATCTTCCAGCAAGTGGAATAACTTCTTCCTTGGTACTTACCGGTTTCAAAGAACAGCTCATAGGTGATACAAATTCTTCCCAGAAAGGCAATTCAAGAGGCGTTTTTAGCGGATGAAAAATCCACTGTTTACGAAGACTTAGACGCGACGGCGTTCCGGAGCGGCTTAGTCGTAGTTAACAGTTAGTTTTCAGTAGCGTTGCCTCTGCCTTTTGGGGAAGAATTTGTATTACCTATGAGCGTCCTTCCAACCATCCAGTCCAAGTAAGAATTTACCCACCCTCTACCGGAACTGACTCTGATACAATTCATAATAAAATCCCCGCTGCCCCAGCAGTTCCTCATGATTTCCCTGCTCTATAATTTTTCCATCCTTCATTACCAGAATAATGTCTGCTTCCTTAATGGTAGACAAACGGTGTGCCACAATAAAGCTAGTTCTGCCTTCCATCATTTTGGCAAAAGCATTCTGAATCATCAACTCTGTTCTGGTATCAATAGAGGAAGTTGCTTCGTCTAAAATCAACATTGGAGGAAGACTGAGCATGATTCTTGCAATACAAAGAAGCTGTTTCTGCCCCTGAGAAAGTCCTTCGCCACCCTCTTTGATTTCCGTATCATACCCTTTGGGCATACGTTGAATAAAAGAATGGGCATGGGCTGCTTTGGCAGCTGCAACAATTTCTTCCTCGGTGGCATCCGGTTTTCCCATAATCAGATTTTCTTTTATAGTGCCCTCTCTCAGCCATGTTTCCTGCAACACCATGCCATAGGAGGTTCGAAGACTGTTTCTTGTCATATCACGGATATCTGTTCCATCTACTAAAATTTTCCCGCCAGTCACATCATAAAAGCGCATCAAAAGATTAATCATAGTAGTCTTCCCACAACCGGTGGGGCCCACAATGGCAACACGCTGTCCCGGCTTTACCTGCAGATTCAAATGTTCAATTAACTTTTGATTTTCTTCATAGGAAAAACTTACCTCCTGCAAATCCACACTGCCCTGCACCTGTTCTAACACATAAGCTCCCTCTTTTTCCGGTGTCTGTGGTGTTTCATCAATAAAATCAAAAATTCTTGCGGCACAGGCAAAGGCATTCTGCAGTTCCGTAATCACTCCTGAAATTTCATTAAATGGCTTCGTATACTGATTTGCGTAGCTTAAAAAGCAGGATAGCTGACCAACACTTAAATTTCCATTAACCACAGCAATGGCACCGGTAAATCCTACCCCAGCATAAACCAGCCCATTGACAAATCTAGTGGCAGGATTTGTAATGGAAGAAAAGAAAATGGCTCGGAGAGAACATTTTCTCAGTCTTTCGTTTACCTCATCAAAACGCTCCAGCACATTGTCCTCCTGCAAAAATGCCTGCACTACCTTCTGATTGCCAATCATTTCGTCAATGATTCCCGTCTGCTCACCTTTCGTTTCCGACTGCAGCCGGAACATAGAATAAGTTTTCTTTGCAATAAAACTAGCCAACAGCAAAGAAACCGGTGTAATACAAACTACTACAATGGTGATTTTAGGATTCAGCATAACCATAAAAAACAACGTTCCTAAAATCGTTACCACCCCTGTAAAAAACTGAGTGAATCCCATTAACAACCCTTCGGAAAACTGTTCCACATCTGCAATGATTCTACTGACAATCTCTCCTGAAGAATGACTGTCTAAATATTTCAGTGGAAGAATCTGTAGTTTTTCAAAGGCATCCTTTCGTATGTCCCTGACCACATAATAGGAAATCTTGTTATTGCATACATTCATAATCCACTGAGCGGCTGCCACCACAAGAACCACAATAGCAGCCTCCCTTAAATATGCAAAAATTGAGGTAAAATCTACTTTTCCCTGCCCAATAATCAAGTCAATGGCATCACCAATCAAAATCGGTACATACAACGTAAGCAAGGCTGACACTGCTGCCAGAATTATAGATAACACTACCAGATACCAGTACTTCCCCACATAACGAAGCACTTTTTTCATTGTACTTTTCTCTTTACTTTTATGCTTCGCCATGTTTCTCCTCCTTCTCGTACTGGGAATAATAAATTTCCTGATATACTTCACAGTTCTGCTTTAATTCCTCATGAGTTCCCATTCCTACAATTTTTCCATCATCCAATACAATAATTTTATCTGCATGCATAATAGAAGATGCTCTCTGAGATACAATAAATACTGTCATAATGTTTTTCAGACCTGCGATTGCCTGTCGCAATCTGGCATCTGTGGCATAGTCCAAGGCGGATGCACTGTCGTCCAAAATCAATATTTCCGGTTTCTTTACCACAGCTCTTGCAATGGAAAGACGCTGTTTTTGCCCGCCGGATAAATTTTTTGCCCCCTGACTTACTTGTGTTTCCAATCCTTCCGGCTTGTTATCTACGATTTCTTTCGCCTGGGCAATCTCTAATGCTTCCCAGATTTCCTGCTCTGTAGCATCTTCTTTTCCCCAACAGATATTTTCCCTGATAGTTCCTTTAAAAAGTACACTTTTCTGCATAACAATGCCTACTTTTTGGCGAAGTTCTTTCAGGGAATAGTCTTTCACATCCTTACCATCCACCAGTACTTTGCCCTGACTTACATCGTAAAATCTTGGGATAAGGTGAACCAATGATGTCTTTCCGGAACCGGTTCCCCCGATAATACCAATGGTTTCTCCCTTTTTCACCGTAAAAGAAATATCACTTAAGGCTTCTGCACCGGCTCCCTGATAAGTCATTCCCACATGAGCAAATTCCACTTTTACTGCATCTTTGCGAATTTCTTCTTTTCCAATATCTTTTGAAGTTTTCGAGACACTATTTATGTTTTCCCGGATGGATGGCTCCATCTCCAGTACATTTTCAATTCTGCCTGCACAGGCCAAAGCCTTCGTAATAGTTACAATCAGATTTGCCAACTTAATCAATTCCACCAGAATCTGGGACATATAATTATATAATGCCACTACTTCACCCTGTGTAATATCTCCCTGATTTACACGAATGGCACCTACCCACACCAACACGATAATTCCCAAATTAATGATAATGTAAGTCACAGGATTCATCAAAGCAGAAATTTTTCCTACCTTCATCTGCATCAAAGTAAATCCTTCATTCTGACCATGAAATTCTGAAATTTCCGAAGCCTCTTTTCCGAAAGCGCGAATCACCCGGACACCGGTCAGATTCTCTCTGGTAATTCCCAATATTTTATCTAATCCCGCCTGCACCTTCCGATACAACGGAATACTAATTGCCATAATTCCAAATACAACAAAAGACAGCAAAGGTATGGTAACTACAAATACCAACGCTGCTTTCACATCAATGGTAAATGCCATAATCATAGCGCCAAATACAATAAACGGAGAACGTAAGAATAAACGCAGCACCATATTAACCCCGGACTGTAATTGATTAATATCACTTGTCATTCTGGTAATCATGGTTGCTGTCCCAATCCGATCGATTTCAGAAAAAGAAAGTCTCTGTATATGTTCAAACAGCGAATGTCTTAACTTTGTAGCAAAACCTGTGGCAGCTTTGGCGGCAAAATACTGGGCTGTAATAGAAGAAACAAGCCCCACCACACCCAAAAGCACCATCACACCACACATCTTCAAAATATAATTTTTATCTCCGCTGCCGATACCCACATCAATAATAGCGGCCACCACCAAAGGCACAATCAACTCAAAAGAAGCCTCTAACAACTTAAATAATGGACCTAATATGGTTTCTTTTTTATAATCCTTCAAATAAATTAACAGTTTCTTCATTTTTTACTCCATTTCTAAGTATCATTTCAACTTAGTAAATAATCGAATTTTTAATCTCTTCCGCCTTTTCTGCACTAACTAACTTTTCAATTAACTTTAATCCAAAAGGAATCGCTGTTCCCATACCTCTGCTGGTTGTTACATTGCCATCTGCCTCCACCGGATTTGTGGTTACAATTCCTTTTAAACGGTCTTCAAATCCCGGATAACAGGTACATCTCTTTCCTTCCAAAATTCCCAAGTCCCCCAGAACACTTGGTGCGGCACAGATAGCTGCTACTTCTTTTCCTGCCTTGAAGAATTCCACACATTTTTCTGTTACTGTGCTGCATTCTCCTAAATGAAGTGTTCCCGGCATTCCACCAGGTAATACAAGCATATCTGCTGTTTCAAAATCTGCCTGACTTAAAGTATTATCTGCAAGCACCGGAATCTTATGTGCCCCCATAACTTCTTTTTCTTCTTTTATGGAAACTGTAGTTACTGTAATTCCTGCTCTCCGCAACAAGTCAACTACTGTAAGCCCCTCAATCTCTTCAAATCCATCTGCTAAAAATACAATGACCTTACTCATGCTATCTACATCCTTTCTTCTTGCTAAATAGTAACAAATTGCATATAATTATTATAGTAAAAACAAATAAAATTTCAATGAAATCTGGAGAAAATTATGGAAATTGAACGTAAATATTTGATTCACAATTTACCGGATAATTTAAAAAGTTATCCACATAAGAAAATTGAACAAGGGTACTTATGCACTTCCCCCGTGGTACGAATTCGAAGACAAGATGAACAATACTTTTTAACGTACAAATCTGACGGCTTAATGAGCAGGGAAGAATATAATCTTCCCTTGACCAAAGAAGCCTACGAACATTTAAAACCAAAAGCAGACGGTTATATGATATCAAAAATCCGATATCTTATTCCCTTAGATGATACCCACACCATTGAACTGGATGTGTTTGATGCACCTTTTGCCCCGCTCTATATGGCGGAAGTGGAATTCGCCACAATGGAGGAAGCTGAAAATTTCACTCCGCCGGAATGGTTTGGAGAAGATGTAACCTTCGATGGCAGCTACCATAATAGTGCCATGAGCAAAGGTGCACATCTTAAAAAATAAGACCAATAGAACCTAAGAACTGTCGGAATGCTGAACCTACCATACCTTTTAAATGATGTAAAATTTCTGCTTTCACTTCCTGCAGTTCTTTTGCTTCTCCATGAAGCACATCTACTTGTTTTCCTTCTGGAAGTTCCACTGTATAATCGCCAAATACTATTTCTGTGTTTCCATACATTTCAATATTCGCATTACGGAATTCCACCTGAACTTTTCCTGTATCAATACTAATCTTTCCCTCTTTCTTATCGGTGGTTATCAGCCCCGACACTATAGCACTGATTCCGGTAATATCTTCTCTTGCTGTCAACTGAAATGCCTTATCCGCATCAGAATAATCTAATACAATTTCTCCATTTAAGATACCATTTCCATCCTTTGTTACCGTTGTAGAAAAACTGCTTTCAAATCCCGAGTTGTCTTCCTTCTCCTGTTCATTTCGTTTTAACACTAATTCATAACCATTTTCGACGTTTTCTACAGAAAGTTCACTGGTAAAACCGTTTCCATCCACAATTTCAGTGATTTCCACACCTTTTTCTTCACTGACAAACTTATTCACAATATCTGAATAACCATTGCTTTCAAATTCCGGATATTCTACAGCTAAATCCTGCAAAAAGAGTTTTATATCTTCCGCCCGAAAATTCACCTGATAAATATATCCTCCTGCCTGGGTATCTGTATTATCCTGTTTTTCCACCTTCATATGGTCATAAATCTGAACTAAATCCTTACTTAATTGTTTCTTATTCAGCAGTTCCTCAAGCTTTTCATATTTACTCTGGCTAACTGCCATACGAAACAATTCTATATAGCCTTTTTGCAAAATAATCATGTTACGACGGTTAATTCCATAATTACTGCCCACTTCATAAAGATTTTCTGTATAATTTATCTTCAATAATTTATCTTGAAATAACTCTGATGCAAGATATACATTGGTGTCATCACTGTACAGCTCCATTTCTACAAAGGGCATCCCACCCAATCCTGCATTTCCTGCCATTTTTACCATTCTATTAGATTTATCAATAGTTCCTTCTACTTCCGCCTTCACCGTAAACTTTGCGATATCCGAATATAATTCGCCAGACAGCTGCATATCTTTTTCGTAAAACATATCCTCAAACCTGCAATAATCAAGATATTGATTCATCTGACTTTCTGTACTTACCTCAAAAAAATGCTGCATTCCCCTTAATGCTTCCACACGTTTATCTGCTTTCCCTGCAACTGCCACAACTACAATTGTAATTACTGCTACCGCCATTGTCGCAATAATGATTTTCCAGCCTTTCTTCATTTTAATCTCCTTCTATCACATAAACGCTGAAAACTCCACTGACTTTAGTCAGCAGAGTTCTTCCTATTGTTTCTTGTTGATTCCCTCACTACAAGCTCTCCTTCAAAGAACTTGCGGGTATGCATTGATTTGTTACGTATTACATTAAACAATATCTTTGTTGCCTCTTTTGCAATAACCTCCATTGGCTGCCGGATTGTAGTTAATGATGGTGTGTAATAAGTTGCTATATCAATTCCATCAAATCCTGCCACCGCAATATCCTCTGGAACCTTTAATCCCTTATCATAAATTGCCCGGCATGCTCCAATTGCCAAACTGTCTGATATGGCAAACACTGCGCTAAGCTTTTCTCCTGACTCTAATAGTTCCGTCATCAATTGATAACCACATTCCATGGAATAGTCTTCACAGTCTTCCATATATTTCACCAATTTTTCATTTACTTTAATATTATTTTCCTGTAATGCTTTATAATATCCGGAAAGTCTTAATTTTCCAATACTTTCATCGTACATGGTTGCCGTAATAATGGCAATATCCTTGTGCCCCTGAGTACATAAATAGTCCACCATTTTGTAGCTTTCTTTTACGTCATCCACTGACACTGCTGAGTACGTATCTTTCTGTTCAAACTGTGGCTTTGCACTTGTTACCAGAACGACCGGTGCCTGCAGCTGCTCCAGACTTTCTGAACTTTCTGAATAAAAACCACCTAAAAAAATAATCCCACACAGCCTTTTTTCTCTTTCTAATTCTAACGCTGCTGCAACTTCGTCCTCGTAGTATTCCACCTGATGAACTACCATGGAATACTTTTTCTTTCCAATTTCCTCCTCTATGACACGAATCATCCTACTAAAAAGGGGGTTATCTACCCCCTTGACTAAAACCGCAATGTTTTTGGAATCTGAACGCTTTAAGTTTCTTGCACTGTTATTGGGAATATAATTGGTTTCCCGAATAACATCCATAATCATCTGCTTGGTTTCCGGATTAATATCCGGATGATCGTTCATAGCTCTTGAGACTGTGCTTACCCCCACGCCACACAGCTTCGCTATATCTTTTATGGTTATTGTTTCCATACACCCCGTCACCTTACATTTATATCATATAGTTATTTTGCCAATCTTCCATACAATTTAGTCATATCTTTCATTTTTTCAATAATTTCATCGGTCAAATCTTCTTTGCCCATGCGCCACTTCCAGTTTGTACCTAAAGTAGATGGAACATTGATTCTCGCCTCTTTACCAAGACCTAAATAATCCTGTAATGGAATAATACATGTCTTTGCAACGCTTGCCATTGCAAGGCGAATGAAATCCCAATGAATTTCTTCTTCTGGTGTATGTTCATTATTCATATACTCTTTTGCAAATTTTTTATCGCATTCCGGAATTCCTTCATACCAACCGCGAACAGTATCATTATCATGTGTACCTGTGTAAACAATACTATTATCTGTATAATTATGTGGTATATAATCACTTTCTTCTCGGGAATCAAATGCAAACTGTAAAATTTTCATTCCAGGATATCCTGTCTGCTTTAACAGCTCTAATACAGTGTCTGTTAAGAATCCTAAATCTTCTGCAATAATATCCATATCACCAAGCTTTGCATTTAATTTCTTAAACAAGTCATATCCCGGACCCGGCATCCATTTTCCGTTTACTGCTGTTTCTTCGCCATAAGGAATAGAATAATATTCATCAAATCCTCTAAAATGGTCAATACGAACTACATCATATAATTCAAAACAGTATGCAACTCTCTGAATCCACCATTTATATCCTGTCTTTTTGTGATACTCCCAGTTATATAAAGGATTTCCCCAAAGCTGTCCTGTTTCAGAAAATGCATCTGGCGGACATCCTGCAACTGCGATTGGCTTATTTTCTTCATCGAACTGGAATAACTTTGGATTTGACCAGCTGTCAGAACCATCAAATGCTACATAAATCGGAATATCTCCAATAATCTTGATTCCTTTTTCATTTGCGTAATCCTTTAAATTCTTCCATTGTTTTGCAAATGTATACTGCTGAAATTCATAAAATGTAATCTCATCTGCCAGTTCTTCTCTATATCTTTTCATGGCCTTGGATTCTCTGCCACGGATGTCTTCATCCCATTCAATCCATGCCTTACCTTCAAATTTATTCTTTACTGCCATGTACAATGCATAATCATCTAACCAATATGCATTTTTTTCTTTAAATTCTACAAAATCCTGATTCTTTCTAATATTACTTCTTTCATACGCTTTTCTTAAAATGTCAAAACGTGCAAAATAAATCTTTTCATAATCTATATAGTTTTCATTGTCACCAAAATCACAAGCATCACATTCTTCTCTTGTTAATAAACCTTCTCCAATCAGTGCTTCCAAATCAATATAATATGGATTTCCTGCAAAAGTGGAAAATGACTGATAAGGGGAATCCCCATATCCGGTTGGTCCTAAAGGAAGAATCTGCCAGTAAGTCTGACCTGCTTCCTGTAACTGATCTACAAACCTATACGCTTCCTTTGAAAAAGTTCCAATGCCATAATCTGATGGCAGACTGGAGATTGGTAATAACACACCGCTAGCTCTCATTTTTCTAATCCTCTCTTTTCCTTTATGATAAGTTTTAGAGTACTCTCGCTACAAGAGCACTCTGATCCATTTTAACTAACCTTTTACGGCACCTGCTACAACACCTTTAATAATATATTTCTGACAGGTGAGATAGAATATAATAATCGGAACAATTGCAAGTACCAACATCGCCATCATGGCACCCATATCTACAGAACCATAACCTCCACGTAAGTACTGAATTGCAATTGGAATCGTCTTATGCTCTGTTCCCAAAATCAAATATGGTAACAGGTAGTCATTCCAAACCCACATAGCATTTAAAATTGCTACTGTAATTGCTGTTGGCTTTAACATTGGAAATACAATGCTAAAGAATGTCTGAAGCGGATTACATCCATCAATCATGGCTGCTTCTTCCATGGCAATCGGAATTGCCTTTACAAATCCACTAAACATAAATACGGAAAGACCTGAGCCAAAACCAAGGTAGATTATTATTATACCAACTGGATTGTCTAAATGCAATCTATTTGCGACAAAAGTCATTGTAAACATTACCATCTGGAATGGTACAATCATGGCAAATACAAAGAAGTAATATAAAAAGCTTGTAAATTTTGACTTAATTCTTGTAATAATCCATGCTGTCATCGCTGTAAACAGTACAATCACTACTACAGCAAATACTGTGATAAAAAGTGACCATCCAAAGGACTGGAAAAATCCAATCTTTACTGCACCATCTGTATAATTAGATAAGCCCACAAATGTATTCGCATCCGGCAACTTAAATGGTTCTGAACTAATGTAAAGTTTACTCTTAAAGGAGTTAAGCAGTACAATCAATATCGGTGCCAGGAATAAAATCGATAAAATAGTAAGAAATAATCCAATGATAATTCCCTGAGCTTTTGATACCTGAGGTGCTTCTATTTCATTTGCTGTTTGTTTCTTTTTAGCCATTAATTTTCAACCTCCTTACTTCTTGTAATAACAAGCTGTGTCAAGGAAATTACCGCTACAATCACAAAGAACACAACTGCCTTTGCCTGACCAACGCCTTCCCATCCGGTTCTTCCATAGAACGTGTTATAAATATCTAATGCTAACATGGCTGTCTTTCTTGCCGGCAGACCTGCTGTCAACGCCAAGTTCTGGTCGAATAACTTAAATGAATTTGTCAATGTTAAGAACATACAAATTGTAAAGGAAGACATAACCATTGGAACAATTACACTCTTTAATGTCTGCCATGTGGTTGCTCCATCAATCTTAGCTGCTTCAATCAATTCCGGCGGAACATTTTGAATACCGGCCACATAAATGATCATCATATAACCTATCTGCTGCCAGTTCATCAAAATAATCAATCCCCAAAAACCATAGCTTGGATTATAGTAAATGTCCTGCCCTACTACTTTCAATAAGATACCATTGATAATCAACTGCCAAATATATCCAAGTACAATACCTCCGATTAAGTTCGGCATAAAGAATACTGTTCTGAAAATATTTGTTCCTTTAATTCCTTTCGTCAGCAATAATGCAAGCAAGAAAGCTAAAACATTAATTGTAATAACTGATACCACAGTAAATTTAACTGTAAACAATAATGCATTTAAAAAATCCTTGTTCGCAAATGCCTTTGCGTAATTCCCCAATCCGATAAACTCTGCATTTGTTACAGTACGAAACTTACACAATGATAAGTAGATACCCATAAAGAACGGTACCACAAACGCAATAACAAATGCGATTAATGTTGGCAGTGCAAAGATTGGAAAATATTTTTTTAGTGCTTTTTGCATTAAAATCTCTCCTTTTTATTGTATTGAATAAGTGGGCCAGCTTTGACACTGCACCCACCTAATATTGCTTTTCTTATTCAGCGCTTGCTTCTTTTTCAAGTTTCCATCCATCAACAAATGCTGTTGTAACGCTATCCCAGTCTGCTGTTCCGTTGCAGTAGTCTAATAAAGCGTATCCAAGTTCATCCTTAAATGTCTGGCTTGGGAATGCTGTAAAGTTCCATGATACAGATGTTAAAGCACTGTCTTCCATGTATCTGGATACTTCAAGTCCAAGTGGATCGCTTGGTTTTTCATCATCAGTAAATGTAGAGAATGGTACAATACCTAATTTTTCTGTTGCAAATGCTTTACCTTCATCTGAATTGAATACCCATTCAACAAAGTCAATTGTTGCCTGCTGGTCTGCTTCAGATGCCTGGCTGTTTACACACATATAGTTTTCTGTACCTACACATAAGCCCTGACCTTCTTCGCCTTCAACACCTGTGTAGATTGGAAGGAATTTAACATCTTCAGCTGCAACTACGTTTCCGTCTGTTCCGCTGATCTGTCCCCATCCCCAGTTACCGTTCTGAACCATAGCTACTTTACCTAATGCAAATTCAGCCATTGAGTCTTCTACAGACTTTGTTCCTAACTGTGCTTTATCTGTGCAAGAATTGTTGATATACAAATCAAAGATATTTTTGTAGTTATCTCCGTATGTTAATTCGATTTCCTGAGCATCAGAAACTGCTTTATCTTTAAATTCATAATAGATTGGAAGGTTAGCTAAATGTGTCTGCCATCTCCAGTCTTCACCAGCTTTGAAAGATGTAGAAGCGAATACACCTTCGATTCCTAACTGATCTTTCTTAGCCTGCATATCTTCTACAACTGCTTTTAATGTATCAAAGTTTTTAATTTCTGCTGCTGATGAAATATCAACTGCTTTATCAGCCAATGCAAAGTAATCTCTCATGATTTTATCATTGTAGATAATACCATATCCTTCTACTACATATGGGATACCATATACGCCATCTCCATCTGTAATTGCAAGGCTCTTATCTGTTAACCAGCTATAAAAGTCTGTACCAGATAAATCTAAGCAGTAATCCTTCCATGACTGATATCCGATTGGTCCATTAATCTGGAATAAAGTAGGAGCATCTGTTTTAGCAACTTCAGATTTTAATGTCTGTTCGTAAGTACCACTTGCTGCTGTTACAACCTTAACATCTACACCAGTCTGTTCTGTATAAGATGCTGCTAAAGCTTCCCAGTCAGATGCAACTTCCGGTTTGAAGTTTAAGTAGTAAACTTTTCCGCCTTCTGAAGATGCTGTTGTATCTTCCCCTGCTTCTGCATCTTCTGTTTCAGCTTCATCTGCTGCTTCATCTGTTGTTTCCTGTGTGTCTGTGTTGCTTTCTTCTGTGGAAGCTTCTCCACCACAGCCCATAAGCATTGTTGATACCATTGCTGCACTTAAGAGTGTACTAACCAACTTTTTCTTCATAAATTTTTACCTCTCTCTCTCTTATTCATTATTTTGTTTCTCCCTGCATGCACTCGCATACAGTCATCGGCTTACCGAATCATCCTATCGGTATCGTTTTCGGTAACGTTTCCGATGAACTATGTTCATACTAACATATTGCACAACTTTTTGCAACTCTTTTATAGTTTTCTTTTTGCACTTTGTATGTTTTACACAAGTAATTCTTCTTTCTTTTGTGCATATATCCCTATTTTTTTAGACATTCTTCATGTTTTGATTACAATTTTATGTGTTTTTTTAACAAATGTGTAACATTCCTTTTTCCTCTACCCCAAAATACACAAAAGGAACTGTGCAAAACTGATTCTTACCAGCTGTGCAACAGTTCCTTTTTTTCTCTTACTCTTTATTTTTTAATTACAATTTTTACAACCTTACTGTAAGAACCATATACCTTGTTTCCGGTAGAATCGATTTTGTATGCTCTAGCCTTTACATAGTATGTCTTATTCTTTTTAAGCTTGCTAATTGTTTTAACCGTCTTTGTAGAGGTTGTTGTCTTAACAGATTTCTTAAATTTCTTATCTGTTGTATATTTAATTTCGTATCCCTTAACTGCACTGACTTTCTTAAGGGTTACATTTATCTTACTTCCCTTTACATTAGTTACTTTTTTCACAGTTACTTTGGCAGGTTTTGTAACTTTCGTCCACTTAGCGTATACAGTTACATTTGCCTTTGTAGATGCTTTGATTGTTGTAACCTTATTCTTAAACTTGCTGTCTGTATACCATCCGCTGAATGTATATCCTTTTCTTGTAGGATTTTTCAGCTTAACATCCTTAGTTGAATATGTTTTAGGGTTAGATTTATTGTTCTGACCTTTGTTCAACACATACTTAATGTCATAAGTTGTTACCGCCGGTGTTTTTGTAGGTTCTACGGTCGGTACTTTTGTAGGTGTCACATCCTGTACAGATTTCGTTGTGACTGGAATAATAGATGTACCGCCTTCACTGAAAGCCGGAATTGTCATCACTATAACATTATTGTTCACAGCTACTGTTTCACCTGAATACACATCCACATAACTGCTGCTTGAAGCTGATGCTGCCGGTGTTTCCGGTGATACCACCATACCTGTACTAAGGTTAATTGCTACCTTCTGTTCCTTTTCTGTTCTGTTGATACCAACAAAGATATCCTGATTTGTTTCTCCGTTATCATAGCTTCTCTTGAATACTAAGTATCCGTCCTGATCATTTCCTGCAACCTTGCTTCTTGTTCCTTTTGCAAAGGTTTTTGAATAATCAACTCTTGCCTTTATCAGTTTTTTGTAATGTGTCATAATTTTCTGCTGTTCTGCTGATAAATTATCAAACTGCATATTACGACGGTTATCCTGATATGGCCAGTTACAACCACCACTAAATCCTATCTCTTCTCCATAGTAAAGAATAGGCTGTCCTTTTGCGGTAAACTGTAATGTAGCTGCAATATTAGTCATCTTCTGAGCTTCTTCTTCTTCATATCCTGCTCGTTTTAATAAATACTTAAATCCATCTACATCATGAGCACTTAAGAAATTACCCAAAGTTGCCACATTATTCATATTGGCATTTCTTGTTTCCATTTCCTTTTCAGTATGGTCAAAGCTTCCCTTTGCAAATTTGAGTGCTAACTGAGTAAATTCAAAGTCTGAGAGGGAATCCATCTGTCCTGAATTCAAGGTTCCGAAGTCATCTACGTATCCTGCTCCTGTATATTCACCAATCAACTTAAAGGTTGGTGCTACTTTAGTTAAAGAATTCTTTAATGCAGCCCAACTTGTAGATTCAGCATATTTTACAGCATCTACACGGAAATAATCAATTGTATTTCCTTTTTCTGTTACTGCAATTTCGCTTACCCAGTTTGTCTGCCATTGTACTAATTTTTCTCTTACTTCCGGTCTTTCTGTTGCAAAATCAGGCATACCGGATACCTGACCTAAGATTTCATTTCCTTCCACGTTTTTATCGCGGAACATACCTTTAAATTCATCGCTTGTATCTGTTCCATACCCTGAATGGTTCATAACAATATCTACCATAATTTTCATGCCTCTTGCATGAGCCTCATCAATTAAAGTATGGAATTCTTCGATTGTACCCAAATGTTTGTTTAATCTCTCAAAACTGCTTGCCCAGTAACCATGATATCCGTAAGTCGGCATATCATATCCGTCTTTTACACTGACTGCATGCTGATCTTCTAAGATATTTTCTACTACTGGTGTAATCCAAATAGTATTAACTCCTAAGCCTTTTATGTAATCTAATTTTTCTGTTATACCTACAAAGTCACCGCCGTGATAGCTGCTGTTTCCATTTTCTCCATTGTTATAATCGCCTACACCGTATGCATCATTATTGCTAGGATCTCCATCATAGAAACGGTCTGTTGACAAGAAATAAACAACTGCTTCGTCCCAATCAAAATCTCCTTCATCTGCTACTGTTCTTGGCTTTATTGTTGCTGTAGCTTCTCCCACATGACGTTTTCCATACTGATCCACTACAGTGATAGGAATCTGCTTTTCTCCTGCTGTAACCTTATCGCTTACACCAATAGACAGTTCCATCAGTTCTGTTTCAATCGGAGTTTTCTCCTTGCCGCCCAATGCTGTTAAATCAGCATAGCATTCTTTTACTACCAATCCGTTTTCTGCCGGAGCATCTGGAGATACTGTCTTTGCTTCCTCTCCTACAAGCTCAGCCTTTACAGATAATACTGCATTTTCGTTATAATCAAAAGCAGCGTTTACAGTACCTGTAACCTTAACATCAATATCTTTATATTCAATAACAGATTTTGTTCCATCTTCTGTAGTCTTATCATTAAACAAATCTACAGTTTCTTTTACATTTCCATCTTTATCTGTAACAAAGAAACGATATTCATATGTTTTTTCTTTTACATTCTTCATTACATATTCATATCTCTCATCTTCAGCATTGTATGTCATGTCATACATAATTCCATCGACTTCAACCTGTACAGATTTTATTTCGTCCATAGCTCCGTTCATGAATAATTCATCATCTCTATAATAGAAATTCATCTGATTATCATTTACGTTTAATTCACATCCGGTATTATATGGAACAGTATCTAATGCCACAACACCCTGTGTAGCTTTTACTTTTACTACTTTTTGATCTAATGGTGTTACAATACGACGACGTCCATCGATATCCTTTGTCCAGTCCTCTTCGTCAGTTGGTTCACCTTTGCGAATCCAGAAACCAATAGATGCAGTCTGTTCACCTATTTCAATGACAGCCATATGTTTTCCGGATTTTTCTTCAAAATAATTAGAAACATTCAAGCTTGAATTTGCACCTGAATTCCATGTATATGCATTCCATGATTCATAATCGTTCGCCGGTCTGTCGTACTCAATTAAAACATAACGTTTTTCCGGTTCCGGGAATTCCTCTGCCCATTCTGTAAATACCAATGGATTTCCCTTTACTAACCAAACTTCAGCACTTTCCTGACCTTCCGGAATTGCAACGGTCTTGGTTTCTTCCTGCCAGTCCCATGCATCTTTAGAACGTGCGATAATGTTAACAGATGTTGTTGGGAAAGAATATACAGCCGTTGTCCATGTTCTTCCTACAGCATCTTCAGAAAGTTCCTGATTAAATTCAAATCCTTTATTATATGCTTTACCTGATGTTTCCCAAATCCATAAGTCTGTTTCATCATATTTTTGTTCTGCAGAATAATAATGGATTGTATACTGATACATCTTGTCTACTACTTCAACAGATACATCATTTGTATAACCATTTGCTGTTGCAGTAAGCACAATCTGTGAATCAGTACATTCATCTGTTACTTCAAGTACTCTATCTTTTGCATTGAAGGAAACACCTTTTACCGTGTCATCTTTTAATGCAAATTCTGCATTGACCTCTTTTGGTTGTAATGTACCTTTTTCATATAAATTTACTGTTTCCGGTAAGGTAAGAGTTTTACCCTTTTCAGCCTGTAATTTATCTTTGAAAGCGATACCCGGTACAGCAAACGCACTGTTTCCATCTGCATCTGTCAGAGCTGACAGCGGGTCAACCTGCCATCCATCTTCACCTAATACTAATTTATAAGCATATACTCCAGGAGCAAATCCTTCGATTGTTTTGCTCCAGATGCCATTTTCTGCATCTTTCAATTCCATTACATCTTTTCCAATTGCGTCACCCCAGCCATTGAAATTTCCTGCAACGGATACTTCTAATGTATTATCTGAATCAATATAATTAAATGTGACAGAACGGTCCTCATTTACAACAGGACTTTCTACTGTATTTTTTTCATTCATCTCCTGTGTTGCTGCTTTTGCCACTAAAACAAAATCAGACGGCACAAGACTCAAAGTCATACTCAGCGCTAACAGCCCGCCGACTACTTTTTTCGCAACTATTTTTCCACAATGGAATTTGTTTGCTTCATTCATAATTTCTTTTTCTTCCTTTCCCTTACAAATTTTTTACACAATGATTTTTCATATTGCCTATTCTTGCGTATAAACCACCGCTGACAATAAGGACCACCGGGAACACAATGGCTGCAAACAGACCTTTTTTGATATTATCTCCAAACATGCCTGACACCATTCCCACTAATGTAGGTCCAGCGGAACACCCTAAATCTCCTGCCAATGCAAGCAAAGCAAACATTGCCGTTCCACCTTTTGGATATCTCTCAGAAGCAATACTAAAAACTCCCGGCCACATAATACCTACTGATAATCCGCATAATCCACATCCAATCAGTGATACCAGCGGTACCGGTGAAAATGCTGCAAGTAAATAAGCACCAACACACAAAGTACTGCTTCCTAACAAGAACGAGAGCAAGTCAATTTTATGCTCAGCCTTTGCATAAAAAGCTCTCGCACTGCCCATTAATATAGAAAACATACAAGGGCCAGCCAAATCGCCAATGGTTTTAGAAACTCCCAATCCACTTTCTGCAAAGGCAGACGCCCACTGACTCATAGCCTGCTCTGATGCACCAGAGCAAACCATTAATATCATAAAAATCCAAAAGGTTTTTAAAGAGAACAAGGTCTTAACCGACATTCCACCTCCTTCCTCAGTAAGATGGGCAATAGGCACTTTCGCAAAAAAGAATGCATTAAATATAGGCAACATTGCCCAGATAACTGCAAGTATTTTCCAGTGTTCCTTTCCAAATATGCTAAAAAACAGTGTGGACAGTAATACTACCGCCACCGTTCCCCAACAGTAAAAAGAATGTAATAAGCTCATGATAGCAGCCTTATTTTTCGTCGGACATGCCTCAACAATCGGACTAATCAGAACTTCAGTCAAACCTCCGCCAATTGCATACAGAATAACCGCTACAAACAGACCAATAAATTTGTCTGCCAAAAGCAGTGGAAATCCAGCGAGTCCTATAAGACCTGCTGCCGCAAAGATATGAGCCGCAATGATACATTTCCTGTATCCAATCCTATCGACAAATTTTGCTGCCAATATGTCTACCACCAGCTGTATCATGAAATTCGCAGTCACTAATAATGTGATTTTTTCCAAAGAAATCCCCAAAGAATTTCTAAACATCACAAACAACAGTGGTGTAAAATTATTGACAATTGCCTGAGTAATGTATCCAAGATAACTTGCATATATGGTATATTTGTAATCTTTCGTCAACATAAATACCAATATTCCCTTCTAATTTTTTCCGTTCTGCTAATCTGCCTCCGCCAGATTCTTCATCCAGCGTTTCGACTTGAACAAAATAACTTCCAGCAAAACTCTCACATATTCTTCCATAGAAAGGATAAAGTATACATAATAAATCGGTAATTTAAACACATATGCTGTAATATATCCTAAAGGTACACCAATAAGCCATGTTCCAATCATGTCAATATACATGATATATTTCGTCTGACCGCCACTTCTAAGAACACCGCCGCCTAACACCATGTTAATTACCTTACCACATATTACAAGCGAATATGCATACAATATGTAAATAGTCACCTGCTTGGTATCATCACTTACGTTATATAATTTTACATAATATCCAGATATTACACTGACTATAATACCAACAATTATTGCGCCGAGCACAGCAATTTTTACAAGTTTTTTTGCTTCCTGATATGCCTTATCACGCTTTCCTGCTCCCAGAGATTCACCCACAATAATTCCTGCTGCGGAAGAGATACCGGATAAAGCACCCATAGCAAGACCCTGAATAGGATATGTCAATGTCATTGCAGCACATGCTTCTGTTCCGATATGTCCATAAATCACTGCATATATATTTTCGCCAAGGCTCCACAAGAATTCACATAACAAAATAGGTGCCAAAATATATCCAATCTTTTTTACAAGACCTTTTTCAAACTTAAAGACAAATTTTAATTGAATTCCTTTTTTGTCTTCCATTCTGTTGAATAATACGACAATAATTGCAAGCTCAATGCACCTTGCCAAAGTGGTTGCCAACGCTGTACCTTCTACACCCATCTCAGGGAAAATTCCCACTCCGTAAATTAACAGGTAATTAAGAAAGGTATTACTTACTACAGATACACCACTGGCTATCGTTGCAAGCTTTGCCGCTTCCATATTTCTTAGCAATGCTGAGAACATCAGTGTAATCGTCTGCGGAACAAATCCTACTGCCATAATTCTAAGATACAAAGCTGCCTGTTCTATCGTTCCCGGATCTTTTGAATATAATCCCATAATCTGTCTTGGCAACGTGAAGGACAGCAGTATGAAAATAAATGCAACTGCTAAAGAAAAATATAAATTAGAAAAGAAGCTGGTATTGATTCCTTCCTTGTTTTTACTTCCCTTATACTGCGCTATTAAAATTCCTGCCACTGTAACAATAGCACTCATGGTGACTGAGAATAATGTACTAAATTTACCAGCCAACCCTACACCTGCAATACTTTCACTTCCTAAATGTCCAATCATAATCTGGTCTATCAAACTTAAAGCAGACTGTAAAAGACTTTGAATCGTAATAGGAATTGCCACTTTTTTTATACTTTGATAAAATTCTTTATTATCCATTTTTCCTATCTCCTATTTTTTTCAATCCATTGAACTGCAAAATCAACAATTTCTCTCTGACTCATGCAAGTAACCACGGCATTTCCAATAGTTTCCTTATTAACACTTACAGCAGCTTCAAAAGCTTCTCCGATTTGTTCAAAATCTTCTCCATCCACAGCGAGAGTTTCATAAGTTACCCATTCTCTTGCTCCATTCACCAGCATAGCACTGCTTTCTTTTGTATATCTCTTATTTGGATACTCTGCTCTGACATCTGCTAAATGTATCGAGGTATTTTTATCATAGCCAACCCCAATCAGAAGTACCTTTCCATCTAATGCATACAATTTTCCAATCGGTGACTCTTCGCCGAAAATGTCACATAAATCATGATTTTTTACTAAATACTCTGCATTTGCGCCCTTAGCTGTAAAGGAACGGGCTGGATGACTACTTCGCTTAGCTCCCGGCCACTTTCGAAACATTTCAGCAACTGCCCCCATGGTATTCGTAGGTGTAATATCTTTGTCATAAGCCGGCCAATTATCTCGGATTGTCTGCCACCATTCCTTCGGCTCTTCCCAATGCACTCCTGCTTCCGGGTCCAGATTTTTCCAACTTTGGGTCGGCATCATAATTGTCCCCTTATCAGTTATCGTTTCAAGAAGTGCCTCAATCACTATCTGTGCCCCTCCGCATACAAAGCCTAAACTGCTCAGGGAGGTATGCACGATAATGTTATCTCCTTCTTTTATCCCAAGATTCTTAAAACCCTTTTTCAAATCTTCTTTTAGAACCATTTTTCTATTTTGCATATTGATTTTTCTCCTAATCTATTACGCCTTTACATAATTACCTATTATAACGTTACCCCTAAACTCAACACCTTTTAAACCAAATTTCTTAGCAAGATTACAATTGTCATAACCTTTTCCATCCACCAGTGATATGTTATTTTTTCCTCCGATAACAATAGGCAACCTTATGATTGTAAGCTCATTTACCATATCCTTGTCAATTAAGTTCCAGTTTAAAGTACCTCCACCTTCTAACATAACCGTATGTATATTATACTGATTTTCCAGCTTAGAAAATGCATCTTCAAAGTCAAGTTTTTCCTTCCCTGCAAAGATAAAGTTTACATTCTGATATTTTTCATACTTCTTTACAGCCTCTTTATTGATTTCCGGAGTAATAATAATAGTAGGAACATTATCATTTAATATGGTCGCATCTTCCGGGATTTCCAAGCTGTTACTTGGAACAATTCTGATTGGATTTTTTCCTTCTACGTAACGGCATGTCAATGAAGGATTATCGTTACGTATGGTATTCATTCCCACAAGTATGCCGTCTGCCTTACTTCGTATTTCATGAATATACTCCATATCCTCTGTGGAGAGTAAAGAGAACAAGTCTTTACTGCTTGTCCCCTCTCCAAATGTTATCTTTCCATCAATAGAAACTTCACTAACTAATTTTATTTTCATTCTATTCTCCTCTTTTTTAATTACCTATACTCTGCTCTATCTTTCTTATGATATTTTCTCCCTGCTGCCACATATCTTTCATACATTCTTCATTAATCAGAAAATAATTCTTCTTCATCTGTTCACAGCTGGTGATAATATTCTTATCCACATCTAGCTTATCCATCTCATCAAAAATTTCTTTATTTACAGGAATTCTTTTGTGCTCTAGCAGCCATCTTTCCTGTACATCTTTGCTTAACATATAATGAATGAATGTTTCAAGTTCTTTCTGCTTTGGTCCACTTAATGAATTGTTCGGGAAAGCCATTCCAACACTGGAGGAAACACCAGACATTTCTTTATTTCCCATCTTAGGTAATGGTGCTATTCCCACATTTTCACCCATTTGCTCATTTAAGTATTCATACAGCCATTCACCATTTATCATACAGGCAATATCACCAGCGATAAATTTATCAAGCATCGTACTGATTGCAGTATAAGACTGAAGTGCTCCCCTATTTACAAGGTCCACAATAAAATCCTGTGCTTCTTTCGTATTTTCAGCATTAATTGTTACTTCACCATTAGTAATAGGGTTTCCATATGTAGAATAAATAAAAGGGAGATACCAGTACACTACTTTTAAGTCCATGGAAAAGTTACATACATTTTCTTTTTGTAACTGTATGATTTCATCCCATGTCTCTGGCATACTGGAAAAATATTTTTTATTATAAAATATCACTCCATGATTTCCCTGTAAGTATGGCACACCTCTTTGTACCCCTTTATATTTCATAGAATCCCAGATTTTATCTTCCATGTAATCTCGAAATTTATCAGGTACCTCCGATAAACTCGCTTCCTCCAACGATACCATATCCTGTGCAATAAAAATTACATCCGGTTTTTCCGGTTCATTTTCCAAATTCCGCAATTTTGCCAGAAAAGGAGAAATATTCATCTGCACAAATTTAAATTTCAGTTTCTCCTTCTGCTCTAATTCCCGACAAATTAATTCTATAAACTGCAGACTGCTGTCTCCTGCACCATCCATTTCATGCCAAATTACAATTTCTTTGTTTTCCATATTCTATTTATCCTCATCCTCACACATTTTAACCTCTTTTTACTAAAACAACTGCTTCTGCCGGTGCAAGCTTAATGGTATTGCTGTCAACTATCACGTTTGAGTGTTCTAGTGAGCTGTTGATAACTTCTGTACACTCATCAAGATTTATAGCTTTAACATTAAAC
The DNA here is from genome assembly GCA_902767135.1 of uncultured Lachnospiraceae bacterium. Lineage (GTDB taxonomy): Bacteria > Bacillota > Clostridia > Lachnospirales > Lachnospiraceae > RUG11237. The sequence continues at coordinate 28,014 of CACXGE010000134.1, forward strand.
TGTGCTTCCTTTTCAAAATCCAAGTTAAAGAAAACAGTAAGTTCATCTCCATAAGAGAAACAAATACATCCGTCATCTATCTGTAATAATTTCATATTTTCAGGTTCTACGACTTCTTTATATTTCACTCTTATATCATTTATAGCAATCACATAATCAAGCATCTGATATGCATCTTTGCTGGTCCAGTCCATAGCGATGTTATTAAAAAAGGCCTTATCAATCTTTGCGCCCCCTGTGTTATCCGCCAGTCCGCAATTCATCGGCTGCTTTTCATTTATTTCATAACCGGACAAAATAAAATGAACTCCGTTTGGAAGGAAATTATTTACAACAGCAAGTCCTCTTGCAAGATTTACCCCACCCTCTCTTGAAACAATTCTCGGAGTATCGTGGGTTTCAGCACATGCATATGCCTGAATTTTCATATCTCCCAACTCTAATATGAACTTCTCATAGCTTTCCTTAGTGATATGCTCTACTTCTTTCCAACTGCTTCCCAACATAATATTGTAGCCGGTTTTCAAAGCATTTTTATGATTTCTATTAAACAAATCTTCACTGATGAAAATAGGATTTTCAACATACTCTCTTACCTTATCAAAAAGCTTTTGCAATAATTCTTTTGGAAGAGTGTGTCCTATATCAAATCTGAATCCATCCAAATGAAACTCTTTTGTATAATATTCCAACACATCCATAAATAAATCCCACAATTCCTGATTCGGAACTTTAGCAGGGAATTTATTTGCTTTTATTGTATCGAACATTACATAAGGTGGCTGATCCTTATCCACATACTGTGCTGCTCTTTCATTATTATCTAAATACAACTTCCAGAAGGTTATATCTGTCCATATTGGCTGAACATCATTAATCCAATCAGAGTGAGCCGGCGGGGTTGTGATTCCCATTCTCTCTTCAATCAGTTCGAACAAGTCTGCACCTGTTGTATCCACTTCTTTCAGAATTCTTTCCCACTCTTCTTTGTCTAATTCATTTGGCGGCAGCACAAACTGTTTTAAGTGGTCTTTTGTACTTTGTGCACTGTACACCTGTTCCAAGTTATCCTGCGTACATTCCTGGAAAAAGTCAAGTCCCGGAATTTCCGGTGTGAGAAAATCTTTTTCATAATCTTTCTTAATCCAGTATACCCAGTCCGGATGTTCTTTGATTAAGTTACTGTCTCTCGCTGTTACTCTTGGAATAAAATCTATCACAACTCTGATACCAAGAATGTGTGAGGCCTCCACAAGTACGTGGAACTCATCATTTAATGTGAAACCTTCCAGTCCGTCTACCAACTCATCATGAAGATTCGGGTCTAATTTATAAAAATCTTTGATTGCAAAAGGGGAACCTATATCCCCTTTTTTATTTCTATTGCTATATTCTGTAATCGGAAGAAGATACAGCACATTGATATTCATCTTTTTCAGCATTGGCAGTAAAATCAGCATTCTGATTAATGTACCGTTATTTAAAGTCTGCTGATTATGAATATCCCAAGCCATCGTATATCTTGGCATGGCACAGTAAATCTGCGAATCTTTAATCTCTGTATTAATATCGCTCTTCATATCTCTGATTTTTTGTATTACAAATCTGTAAAATTTAACCGTATCTACTTCAATCACATGTTCTGAAATTTTTGTATATTCTTCAAATCCCACATACTTATTCCATATATCAGGTATGCACATGGTTTCCTTTCGGTCCAATTCTTTTAAATATTTTTCTAATATCCCTAATTTTTCCATTACTATACTCTGCCTTTCTGCAAAAAATATATATCTATATATTAAAATTCAAATACTGCCTTCATCTGCCTAATTTCTTTTCTATCACCAGATTCCATATTATATCCCAATATGTCATTAAATGCCTGTACATAATCTGTAATTGCATATTTTCCTGTTACGATACTTGCAAGCTCCGGATATCTTCTTGCCGCCTCAATAGTATCATTAAACAACATATTGTATTCACTTGCTCCAACCAACTTAATTCCCATGCTGATAAACTGATATGGTTTCACATTGCAGGAATACACTTTATTCATACCCATAGGTATGATTCTTCCGCTTTTTTCGCACAATGTCAATGCATTTTCCAGCTGATTTCCAACTGTGTCAATAATAACATCAAACAAACGGCCATTATTTCTCTTTCTTATTTCTTCTACGGTTAACTCATCGCTGCTTAATATCCAATCACAGAATTTAGCGCATTCTTCTCTTCTGTATTCTGAATTTTCAGTTGCCGCAACAAAACCTGCATTATTTTTAGCAATCATTTGACATAATGCACCCATAGGGCCAGAACCCATAACCAGAACTGATTCATGTTCCTTAATGTCTGCTGCTCTCAAGTTGTTTAATACACATGCCATAGGCTCAATCAAAACTGCTGCTTCTAAAGATACTCCCTGAGGAATCTTATATATGTATCGTTTATGACATGCAAAATATTCTGCAAAAGTACCGTCTATGTTGATTCCTGCGATTTTCAACCCACCATTATATCCTGTACAAAAATTTGTAAGTCCTCTCTTACAATAATCGCAGTCACAGCAATACTGATTCGGGTCAATCAGAACCATGTCGCCGATTTTGTATTCTGTTACACCTTTTCCTTTTTCTACAATTTCTCCTACAGCTTCATGTCCCATAATAATATCCGGTACTATGGTCTCATTTCCCTTTACCACCTGTAAATCTGTTCCACAAATACCGGTGTATTTAATCTTAATCACCACATCATTTTCAGATATTATTTTGGGCTCAGGACGCTCCTCTAAACAAAGTTCTTTTCCATTTTTCCACACTAATGCTTGCATTTTTCTTCCTCCCAAAATATTTTCGTTATTATTTTTTAGCTCTGGTAATCCAACTTTCTGATGATAACACATTTTTCACACAAAGTCAATATTTCTGTTCTTTTTTGTAATTATTCTGTCACTTTTATCTGTTTTTTGTAATATTTTCAACAATAAATCGTAATTTTCACCAGAAAGTTCCCCAAAAAGACCTTAGTCTGCCATTGTATAAAAAAAATTAAGGCTACCCACTTGCAAACAAACTTTTTGCAAGCAGATAGCCTCTTTATTACTTTTTATTATATTGTGTTTTCCATCATTCCAGCTTATCTTACTGTATATGTTTCTACTGTCCTATCTAAAATAGTACCACAATTAATTACATATACGTTTAACTTATATGTTCCTGGTGTAGCTGTTGTCCAAATATAGTTGCTTTCTGGCTGGAAGTTGGCAATCAATACTTCTTTTCCATCCTTTTCATAGGAGAACATGTATCTGACAGCACCATTTCCGCCTGATGTATTTGCAATCAGTTTAACACCATCTTTTGTTTTAACAGCACTAAATCCATCTAACTTAAACTCTGTTGGGTTTGGTGTATCTGTTGGGTTTGGTACATCTGTTGGATTTGGTGTATCTGTTGGGTTTGGTACATCTGTTGGGTTTGGTGTATCTGTTGGGTTTGGTGTATCTGTTGGGTTTGGTGTATCTGTTGGGTTTGGTGTATCCGTAACAATAGGTGTTGGCACCGCACCACCAGAATATACATAAGTTACTGTAATCTCTTCTTTTGTATATTCACCAGTAGCATTTGCAGGGGTTGTCTTTAATTCATAACCAGCCATTGTTCTTGGGCTTGTCTCATAAGAATCACCAACTGCTCCCACACGATATACATCAACTCCGCCTGTCAAATCATTTCCTGCTTCATCAACATATTTTACTACAACCTTTGCCGGTTCACCAGCCGGAAGTGTTTCCAAACTAGTGGCACCCTTCTTATATAACTGTGTTCCCTTTGCTGTAATTCCAGGCGCCATATTCGGAGTACTTCTACCATCCTCCCAGCTAAGAATCACTACTGCGCTATCTGTAACTGTATCATTGCTATAAACCCAGTAAGAATCTTCTGCTACCATGGTATCTCCTGGCCATGCTTTTGAAATAGCTGTTTTATCTGTTTCACTCTTATAAACATAAATTGATGGCGCTGTTGCAAATTCACTCTTCAACACTTTTACGCAGAACTTTCCGTCACTAACTGTTGGTTCTGTACATTTTGCATAAGTAATGATTTTTTCTACCGGTGAACCATCTTCTTCTGATTTTCCTTTCAAAACAAGAGTAGTCTTTTCTTCATAAGCTGTACCACCGCCTAAAGTAATTACATCATCAGCTTTAAATGCTACTTCTTCTCCACCATTGATAGAGTAAGTTGTATCTACAACCTTGTTTGCACTTAATTTTACGTCAATTGTTTCAGAACTGTATGTTGTTCCTGAATATGTACCGTTTGCAATATTAGCACCTACGCTTGGCTTAATTTCGCCAGAACCTTCTAACAGAATAACACCGTTAGAATCACATATTACAGATACAGCACCGCCGGATACTGTATACTTTTCTCCTGAATATGCATCTGTAATTGTTTCACCATCCGCAAAAATATCTCCAACATTTACATTATATGTACCTGCTGTTGTCGGAAGTGCTACTACTACCTTATCTTCGTCTGCTTGTCCTAAATGATAGGTTCTGCTGAAAGTATATACATCACCAGACAATTGTTTATGCTGTCCTGCACCTACAGAGGCATGCTTATTTCTAAACTGACCAACCTTCTGATAGTTACTCTGAACTTTTGTATCAATACTGTTCCAGTTCATTTGAGAACGCCAGCCCTGTTCTTCATTTACCTGTTTTGTACCTGAATTTGTTGCAGTTCTTCCTGTCTCATCACCGTAATAAATTTGAACTCCACCCGGGCAAAGAAGTAAAGCTGTTCCGGCACTTGCTTGTCTTGAACCCAAACCTTTATCATGAGATGAAATATAACTTAATACATTAAAAGTAGGATCGCTATTAATTTGATTTGCATAACTAGAATAAACTGATTCCAATGCTGCACCAGTCTTGCTTTCATTTCCCTTGAAATTGAAATTAATCATAGAATCAAAACCGCCAGTGGAATAATACTCATCTTTACCCACGCCGTGATCAAAATGTTCTCCTGTGGTCCAGAATTCTTCATCCCAGTATGCTGCCGGATTATCCGGATTAGTCTTTTTCTGTTCTTCTCTCCATTCTTCCAATGCCTTAGTCGCATATTTGCTCAGTGTTCCCCAATGCTCTTTTTCGATATGCTTTGCTGTGTCGCATCGGAAACCATCCACACCATAATCTTTTACAAAATCTACTAACCATTTTACAACATAATTAGCATTTTTGCGTGGCAGTCCTGTTTCGTTAAAAAACGCATCCAATTCTGCTTTTTCTGTGTCAAGTCTTCCTTCCTGAGTCCATTTTGTCTGCAGAATAGGTGGAATTCCATTATCTGCCGTACTTTCTGTCTTAATATCCGGAAGACCACCGGTACAAAGTGTAAGATCATTACCACTCTCACTACCTTCATAACCATTAAAACGAGGACTAACGGCACGAATCCAGCTATTGCCCCACCACTTAGACCAATCTCCGCTTGAATTTAATGTTGATTTGCCATTTTCGGTTGAACAAGAATAGTCCATCCACCACTTATAATCACCTTCGGATGTTTTGTAATATATATCTTCCCAACCGTTTCCCAAAGCGCCAGCATTATATTGCTTCACAGTGACAGGATCGGCATATCCCACATGATTCATTACCACATCCAATACAATACGAATTCCATGTTCATGGGCTGTATCCACAAATTTTTTCATTTCCGCTTCTGTACCCATATTGGCATCCATATTACTAAAATCTAACGGATAATATCCATGATATGCATAATGCTTAAACCCTTGTCCACAAACAGCTCCATGAATCTGCTCATAAGGTGCACTAATCCAAATTGCATTTACACCCAGGTCATCAAAATATCCCTCTTCTATTTTCTCTGTCATACCTGCCAAGTCACCACCATGGAATGTACCTGCTCTTGTTTCGTATTGATCTGCATCTACTTCTCCTTCAGAACGTCCGTATGAATGGTCATTGGATTTGTTTCCATTATAAAAACGGTCTGTTAACACAAAGTATACAGTAGCATTGTCCCAAGTAAAGTTGTCGGAACCACTTGCTGCATTCACTGTTTCTCCCACTATAACTTCTTCTTTTTCCTTTGCTTCTGCAGTTAATGGAACGAATGAGCTAAGTCCTGCTTCACTTACCATAACAGCAGCCATTGCCATTGCTGCTATTTTGCTTATTTTTTTCAAAGCCATAATAACTCCTTTCTTTTACAGCATCCGGTCATTTTCACTACCGGATACTGTCTATGACATTATATTTTATCTTACCCTACATTTTCTATGTAATATTTTTCATATTCCCTTATGCCCTAAGGCAACGAATCTGTTCTCCTCAGATTCATTGCCCCAAGAGAGATTTTAGTTACTTGTTATTTTAGTTTTGGAACTTACACCTTTGCTTTTTAAAAGCTTCTTATATGTATTCAGCTTACTTTTTGGAGCTTTTATCTTTGCTTTAGAGTTAATTCCCTTAAATGCGCTGCTTCCTACATTTTTGCTTGTAAGCTTTGTTGTCTTGATTGTAATATCTTTCAGATTCTTACATCCGTAGAATGCCTTAGAACCAATCTTGCTTACTTTGCTGTTTAATGTAATCTTCTTTAATGATGTACACTTGTAGAATGCTGACTTTCCTATGGTTGTAAGTTTCTTGCTCAGTGTAATACTGCTTAACTTCTTACAATTATAGAATGCCTTATCTCCAATAACTGTTATATTCTTTCCTTCCTTAACACTTGTAAGGCTTGTACATCCTGAGAATGCTTCTTTTCCAATCTTGGTCACATTTGCAGAAATCTTGATTACTTTCAATTTCTTATTTCCTTTAAATGCTTTGTCTGCAACGGATGTTACCTTATATGTGGCACCGTTAATTTTAATTGTAGAAGGAATGTTAACGGTTGTACTTGTTCCTGTATATCCAGTATATTCTACTGTCTTGCTGCTTCCTGTAGCTGTTACCTTATAAGTTGCCTTGCTTGCTTTATCAGTTACCTTATCACCTTTTCTCGTTGTATTTGGTGCAGGTGTTGTTGTTACTACCGGTTTTCCTGTTACCACAGGTGTCTCTGTTACCACCGGATTCTTTGTTGGAACCGGTGTGCTTGTTGGCATAACAGAAATTACAGGTTTTTCTG
>CACXGE010000135.1 GCA_902767135.1 uncultured Lachnospiraceae bacterium
CTTCTCACCCTGTATATTCCATCATCCTCATACAATACATAATAATTATTATCGCAAAAAAACAACTTTCCTGGATACTCCAGACATTCATCATGATATACTATATCTCCCACATATGCTTCCTTATTTGTGGACGCAATCTTATCTATTGGTGTTTTTGATACAAAGGATGCCTCACAATCATAGTAACTTGTCTGTACATCCCCTATCACCTTAGCCTTACATACCAGATTTCTTGCATATGGATTACACCAGGAATCCAGCTCAATTTTTATGCCAGTGAGACAATACTTGAAAATAAAACATCCCATGACTAAAACTCCCAAAAATATTGCTATACCGCCAATACATATATACTTTTTTTCAAATTTTTCTCCTCCCAGTTACAAATATCACTAATTTTTATCAGTGATTAAGATATCCATTTCTTCGTGGCCAGTCATTGTTCTATTTACAAAATCTATAGTCAAAAAATTCTTTATCACATTATCTGATGAAATTTCCTTTCCTGCCAATATAATTTTCTGATTTTCATCATCAAATATGACATAATCAGAAGATAATCTTTCATAGAATTCTTTTGCTTTTTCATATGTATAGTAATTAAAAAAATAATCAAGAACATTTTGATTATCCTGCTGATATAAATCAATTGTATCTTTACTCAATAAGATATATACCGGGCTAGGGATATTAATACAGTGACCATTCATTTCATACCTCATAATACAGTTTTGTACCCAATAGATTCCTGTCTTTTCATCCTGAAATAATACATAATAATTATTATCTTCATAATACAGGCTTGCCTCATATTCTAAAGGTAAATCTACATATATAATTTCACCAATATAATTTTTTTGATTTTCTTCTACAATTTTTTCTTTGGATACACTTGAATAAAATGCTGTGTTTTTTTCAAGAAAATTTACCGTACTATCACCTATCGTTTTGACCTTTCCAAAAGAATACAATTCCCCATCGTTCCATCTATTTACCTGAATTTTTTCTCTTCTGTTGTTTTTTATTATCACACACATTATCAATCCGCCTATTATTAGGCAGATTACAAAAATCACTAAAGTCAACTTCCTTTTTTTCAAATTTTCCACCTCTACTTAAATATTGTAATACCATTTTTTAAATACTTTTCATCAATATATGAAATCTTATTATCTCCAGATGTTGCTTTATACCATCCATCATTAACTGCATAATAATATACTGTCACACTTTTTTGTTTACTTTTACTGGTTTTTTTGTATGTAATTTTCAGTTCATAAATACCTGCAACTACCATGGAATGTCCTTCGCCCTTTGGAGATACAAATGACCCTAAAACAGGTTTTTTCTTTTTATTATAATCACTTATATTACTTCTTATAGATATTGTTTTTCTTGTTCCATATCCTTTGAAACCATAGGTGGTATAATAACTGTTCACAATTTTGTATATTGATCCTACATCTGTCCCCATTCCATCATATGCACCTATTCCATATCCTAATAAAATCATAGAGTTAAAGATATTTTTATATTTATTGTATCCTAATGTTTTTGCAAATCTCTTTCTTGTATAATATTCTGCAATACTAGTACATGCAACCTCTGAACATGTCCCAGATACCTTACTTCCATACTCTTTTTGATATTGAGCATTCAATTCCGTTTGACTATAATTATATGTATCTAATAAATATTTCGAAACTAATTTACAATCATCAACAGATTTTTTATAATAGCTTTTATACGGTAACAGAGCATCCTCTTTCATATCCTCTATAGTAGATAACACGATTTTATCCATTTCCTTTTTTGTTGCTTCTTTATCATACTTAAATTCTTGTTTTGTCTCATATTTATTTTTTGGTTCTGATACACTTACCTCCCTTGGTTCTGAAGCACTTACTTCCCTTGGTTCTGAAGCACTTACTTCCCCTGGTTCTGAAGCACTTACTTCCCTTGGTTCTGAAGCGCTTACCTCCCTTGGTTCTGAATCACTTACTTCCTTTGGTTCTGAAGCACTCACTTCACACTTCACATTTTCTACATTACTCTTACCATATGCATAGTTCTGTAACAAATTCGACAATAAACAAATCGACATTAGTGTTACTACAAATTTTTTTCTCATTCTTAAAAACCCTTTCTCCAATATTTATCTTTTCATATTTTGCCATCAATCTAACCTCTTTTACTTACCACACCCCAACCAAACATTATCCTTTTCTTTGTAAATCACCTCTTGAGATCTCTAAGCCTTTATTTCTAATGTTTTCAGGTCTTCCCTTTATAAAATCCCCCTCTTTCTTTGCCAAAATATTTGATATACGTATCCCAAAATACGACAATCATTCTAACTACCGAACCTTGTTGCTACTGTTTTTCGTAAATATTATTCTATTCCGGATACTCTTCCTTGCTCTGCATGAAATAATTCAAAATGATTTTAGAATTATGATGACATTCTGCTGAAATAGTATAATCTACTTTTTTCGACTTTTTTCTTTTTAGAACCAGAACGTGTGATTTTCATAACAAAAGAACAAATAAATATCTGTATTTCCTTTATTTTCCCAATTTTTATCATTTCAAGGTATGGTTTGTTGCGAAAATCACTGCATTTGGTTCTACTTTTATCTTTTTCTATCTTTTTGTGTTATTCTGAAAAGTTATATTTCCAGATTCCAAATCATGGTATCGTAATCTTATATTCCACATATCTGTTCAGAGCTGCAACTGTAAATGCTGAGACCTGTACTAAACAGTTACTATTCCACAAAATCAAAAGCAGTTTTTCTTACCTGTCCGGTATAAAAACATGCTCTTTGACTAGTCACAATTCTTTATTTACACATATGTTAAATTCTATGTAATTTTTTCCTGTATCCTCTTTCCTGTTGTTTACCTGCAAATCGCATTTATATTCCTCACAAATCTGTTTCACATTGGCTAGGCCAAGTCCCCTATGCTCCCCTTTACTACTCTCCCCTGCCCGAAACATCTTGAGTATCTTCTCCTGGGGGATATAGCAACTTTCGTTCCATATCTTAAACTGTATCTTCTCTGATGTTTCCATAAAATCCAGATACATCATCTTTTCCACATCATTATCTTTCACTGCATCCATTGCATTATCCAAGAGGTTTCCTATCATCTCCACCATTTTATGTATTGGAATTTTACTGGCTAAATCTTCTATTTTTATATCATATACCACTGTAATCCCCTGTTGCTCCACCTGAAGAAACTTTCCATACAGGAATCCAATCATGATGGGATTCCCTATCTTTAGTAATTTACTGTATTTATTTTCCCCTTGAATCGCATCCATGTAGATTTCCTGCTGTTTTACCAACTCTTCGTACGTGTGACAGGTGTAGTGCATACTGTAAATTGTATTCAAATGATTTTGAAAATCATGTTGTTTTCTTCGAACTTCCGCAATTAAATTCTCATAACCTTCTCCATACAACTGATGCATCTGCAACATCATTTTCTGTTCCCGCACTTTAAACTGGTTCTTCTGCCACATATAGGTTATGGCACCTAGAAGGCATAGACTGATGGTGATTACCACATAGTTCTCAGGAGCCAGGGCTTTTATTGACTTCATAATTATGAGAATATACAAAATAAACAGAAATGCTATAACAAGAAGTATACGTATCAACACTACCTTTTGCTGCATGAATTTAGAAAATTTGTGAAGTTCTATATATGGGGATACAATTAAAATAACTAAGACAACAATAGTGTTAATCATTAAAGTATTCATTCCTTGTCCTGAACTCTTTAAATCAATTATATTGAGAATATCCAACATCTCCCATGCACCTATTTGCAAAGTACACATAATAACCATATTTAATATATTGTTAACCACTAATTCTCGCTTATTGGCACCAAACTCAGCAATACAATAACAAATAATAATAACATATGCCAACATACTCATTTCAGAAGGAATCTTCCTCTCAGCAATTAACTGCATGAGAGTTATGTCTACCGAAATCACTATAATATTTCGAATATTCAAACAAAATTTCTTCCCGTACAGACTATGTATGCAAAATAAAGTCGCAAAAACTTCTAGAAAAAAACCAATACGTCCTATCATATACCTTCTCCATCTTGTTTATAAGCATTATACTACACTGTTTTCTGACACAATTCAAGAATTATTCTATAAAAAAATTGCTAGATAGATACACCTAGCAACTTCATTATTTACATGATTTTCTCTTTGACCTCTATATATGCCTGTATAGGAAATTTCATCTCTCCGAAAAGAAATATACTGGTTAAATCACCAAATATCCACGAAGACGCTATACTAGCATACACCAACTTATGCACGTTTTTCCTCATAAACTGTTTTAAAGCCTTCAAACGCAAAACCTCCTTCTGCTTTCACTTTTGTTTTCAGTGCTGCAAAGCTCAATTGAACAGCGTGTAAAACCACTATCCAAAATCCGCTGACAACATAACTGCTTTCTGGCAAAATATACATGAATATCATATAGAAAAAAATCACGAAAAAAACTTGTATTTTTCTCCTATGACATTGTACGGAGGTAAGTCGTGGGCGATCCGCTGATATCACAGGTCCAATGTAATATGTAACAATACAACAAAGAAGCAGTATTGCCAACATAGCTGATTTCGGAAGCTCTATCATCGGGAGTACATTGATGCATAAAAATAAATAAGTAAAAGACATCAAAAAACAAGACCAGTATCTTTTGCAATGCATACCGCCTGTGGCACTTCTCAAAAGAAACAGCACTAGGACAGAAAACAGATAAAGTTCTATCTCCTTATGAAAAATAAAACCCAATACTATTAACTTGCTACTCTCTGAAAGAAATGTGAGTGCCAGATATCGAAATATTACCATTTCCGGTTCCATAGTTTCTGATTTTTTTGTTTTTCCTGATTTAACAGCCATTCCAACACCTCCTGTATACTTGCCTTGAATTCGTAACAGTTCAGCCATAGGCTAAACTGTTACGAAATCGGGCAATGCTTACGCATGCAAAATTGCCCGATTTTTGTTAAATGTACATTTCCGCACGGTCAGCACAGTAAATGCGCAGACCTGCCTGAACTGTTACTTGAATTATAACAATAACAATGGAGAGTATTGAATTTTCGCCTCGAAACGTTGTATTTTTACTACAAAACCTCAAAATATACGAAAATAAATCAAATAACTTATGTTCGTTGTGAAAAACACCTAATTCAGTATAAAAAAATGCATTTCCCTGTTATATAGGTTATAATAATAAGTTTATAACCGTTCAGCACCAAGAAATATTTTCTTTCTAAAGTTCCTTTTGTTTTAGGTATTCCCTTACATTTTTCATATATTTTTGTCCAATTTGTAACTGTCCAAAATCCTGTTTCAAAATCAGATAGCGATTTGCAATATCAAAAGAGGAAATAAATTTTGTATTTACCAAGGTGTTTCGACTGCACTGCAGAAAATCCTTGCTTTCAATCTCTTCCACCAATTTTTTTATGCTTCTATATGGCATTTCCATCACTTCATCCATGGTCTTAATTTTTAGATTGTGAAAATAAGTCTCTATATAAACAATCCCCATGATTTGAACGGAAAACAACAAACCCTGTTTGCGAAAAAATAAATTCCTATCTGTTTCCCTCTGTGTGGTATACTCCAATGCTTTTGTTAACACTCTCTTCGCTTCCTGGGTAGAATATGGCTTTTCCAGATAAGCAAAACTATGAATATTCGTAAAGGCATACAGTTTAGGATCCTCCAGAGAGGTGGTAAATATGATAGGTGTAAAAGCATATTTATCAATACTTCTGATTTTATCTGCAAATTGAATCCCTGAAACATCTGACTTTGCCCTCACATCCAAAATAATATCCACCAGGAAAACATCTATGGTATACTGAATTGCTATCTGATATGCTTCCCGGCTGTTGGATGCCACTCGTATCTCCACTTCTCTGTCTATTTCCTCTATAATCTGCTGCAGCCTGGTTAATGCCGCCTTGCTATCTTCTACAATAAGTATATTCTTCTTCATTGGAATTCCACCTTTCTATCTTTTGTTGCACTACCGTAAAAATACTAAGTCGATGGACAATTTATTTAACTTTTCTCGTAGCTGTTCAGAGACACTAAACAGCTACCTTTTCCCTAGCTTTTTGCCTTAAGTACAATACTGTTCTTTTCTAAAATATGATTTTCTATTTTATCATATAATTCATTTAAAGAAAATCCTGTCTCTAAATCCAAGGAAGAACAATCCAACGCATAAATGTCAAGAATGTACTTATGGTCTTTATCTGGCGGCGTTGGCCCCACGTATCCATATATAATTTTAGGATCTGTTTCTCCCACAAAATCAGAGGAAAAACTGTTTCTTCCCTGTACAATATTTAAAATGTTATTCATACTTATATTTTCAGGAAGTTCTTTCGTGTCACCTGGTATATCACAAGCTCCCCAGTGAATCCAGGGAAATCCACATACCCCCACTGCATCGTAATCAATTAACGTGATTGCAAAAGATTTCGTACCACTAGGAACATCTTCAAAAGTAATTGGAAAAGATACTTTAGGATTCCCTTTATATTTATACCTTTCTTCCGCATATTTTGAATATTTCTGCAATAAATATCCATTTTCCATTTCAACCTTGTTTCTCATAAGCTTTACTCCTTTTCAAAGAAATTAAATATAAAATTATATATATTACATACACAAATGCAAAAAGCATATGCATATAAATATATCCGCCAAAGTAATATAAAATACCCCCTAGTATGAGAAGTACAATATTTATTACAGAATAAATACTTTCCATTATATTAGATTGTCTTGAAATTTTATCATAATCGTCCTCCATTTCTTTTGTCGGGTACATCATATTACAATTTCCGACAAAAGAAAATTTCAAAAAACTAAACTTATCGTTTAGAAAAAGTTAACATTGTTTCTAAACCAATGGAATTTTCATTATTTTTTTGATATACTGTAACTATTCAGTACAGGTCTCAGCATTTACTGCTGAGACCGTAAGAGAATGTGCATTTTACAAAAATCGGGCAATTTTTCATGCGTAAGCATTGCCCGATTTTACGTATCTGTTCAGTAATTCTGAATAGATACGATATACTTTTTAAATCAAGTATCACTTTCCAAACATAAAAAGCACTTCTAAACAAAACTGACTACTTTAATTGCAATTCTTTACAATTACACAAAACTAAGGCATATAGCCGATCACTAATACAGGGAGGGATATATATGAATCTTGAATGGTATTATACTTTTTTAGTAGTTGCTAAATATCAAAATTATCGCAAAGCAGCCGACGAATTATTTATTACCCAAACATCCGTTTATAATCATGAAAAAAACCTTGAAGCATTATTGGGAATCGAGTTGGTCCAAACGTCTGGACGTAATATCACCCTGACCGAGGCAGGTCAATACTTCTGTAATATTGCAAAAGATACAATTTCAGCTTACGAAAATGGACTTTATGCTATAAAAAATATGAAGGCTAATTATAAAATCACATTAAAGATTGTTGTAACCACATACATTGACAATTATCTGCTGCCCAAATTTTTACCTATTTTTTTTGAAAAAGAGCCCAATATCAACATTTCTACAACAGTTCTAGAAGATCATATCCCACAAGCCATAATGGATGGAAAATATGATATCGGGATAGATAGGAAAGAGCCATTGATAAAAAAAATTCAATACAAAAATGTGTGCGAAGGAAAAATTCAGCTTGCGGTTCCAAATATTGAGGAAAACAATGATTTATTAACAGAAATTGAGTATTTTAAAAAATACAGAATATTATCTAACAATCATCCCACTTACTGGGAAGACCTGGAAAAATCTATTCGTAAACTCTATCCAAAAGCTAACTTTGTCAGTATTTCTTCTGTTCGTTCCACAGAAGATTTAATCAAAGCAAACCAAGGGGTATCATATTTACCCACATATATTATAAAAGGCTTACAACAGTCTCAGATTAAACTAATAGAACCTAAAAATATAACCCCTCCAATCTCATACACATATTTGATTTGGAGAAAAGATTCTTCTTACATAAATACTTTTCATGAACTTTTCGAAGACTTTATTAAACAGGAACGTCAGCATTTAGTTTAAAAATACGATAGGCGGGTTAGGGACTTTCACCCATTAGAAACGTGTGTCGCAAGGCGCACCAGAAAAAAGCTGTCACATCATCGTGACAGCTCTTTATTTTTCCTATATTGTATCTGTACTGAATAGTTACTTTAAAACATAGCCTCAATGACACCGCATCCTATTTTCTTTCCAGAATTTCCTGAAGGCTGAGTCTTGAAGTCATCCGGCATATTGTGTACCACAAGACTTTTTCCTATAATTTCATCCAGACGGATTCTGTGATTATAAAATGCGGACCAAGCATACCCTTGATTTCCCATCAAAGGCAGTAAATCACCTGCATGGTTGGGGTGCTCTCTTCCTTGAGGGTTGTAATGATCTCCCGTCTTATCAAATGGACGAGTGCAATCACCATATTCATGGATATGCATTCCATAAAAATTAGATGCTCCGTCTTCTTTCCAATTTGGCAGACCATAAATTTCTGCCTCAATCAAAATTCCCCCGTATGGGGTATCATAAAATTTCACAATTCCTTTTAACTGATCATTTTCTGAGTCTCCATATACTTTTGCAACTGCTCTGGGCAACTGATAAATCAGAATATTTGAAAAAATGAATCCTGGATTCTGTTCATCCATAATCAAAATTCCCTTTTTCTTTTATCATATGAAGGAAAATATAAAAAGTGCGTATCTAATCAAAACCACCAAACCACTCCAAAAGATACAAACATTTTATTCACCAAAATACTTTTTAATACAAGCTACAATTCTGTCTGGTTCAAATGGTTTTACAATAAAATCTTTTGCCCCTGCCTGAATTGCAGAAAAAACCTTGTCCTGATGTCCCATTGCGGACACAATAATAATCCCCGCATTAGGATCTATGGCTCTGATTGCCTGTGTAGCTCCAATCCCATCAAGTTCTGGCATTGTGATATCCATCAATACGATATCCGGATGTAATTCCTGGTATTTTTTGATTGCCTCCAATCCATTCCCAGCTTCACCTACAACTTCATGTCCTGCACCATGTAAAATTTTTATCAATGTCATTCTCATAAATGCTGCATCATCGCATACCAATATTCTCGCCATAATCTTCCCTTCCTCGTTCTCTGTAAGTAATTTTTGCGTAGCTATTCCATAGTTACTTTTTTCCATTATATCAGAAAGGTCTATAAATTAAAATAGAAAAATTGTAACTATTCGACACAAATGTAACAGTTCAGGCAGTTCTGAACAGATATATAAGATTTATTTTGTTACGCTGTTACCAGTAAAAATGACATCTTAAATTTTCCCTTTGCCGTGACACTGTGCAAACCGTTCTTCTCAAGCTGAAAGCATTCCCCTGCCTTCACCTCATACTCCTCACCTTCATATCCTATGATTGCCTCTCCTTCCAGTGCTGTGATAATCGCATTTCCAGATGCCCGATGAGGCGTTAATACGGTATTTTCATCAAATGCCATAATCGCATATTTCATCGTATCATTGTAAATGAGATTCAGATTTGCAATACTTCCCTCTTCATATTCGATTAGTCTCTTTAGTTCCATAGGCTCATTCATTTTTAACAGAGGATTCATTGCAATCTCTTTTGGGGACATAATTTCCGTATAAATTGAACCAGTTTCCGTTTTTCTTTCGCAGATTGTTTTTTCCGGTATAATAAGAATATCATCCTTTCTCACCACTACCTGTTTTTCTTCATTCAATACAAAAATAGTCTCTCTCTCTCCGCCAATGTAAATCACCCATGTATTATAACTTTCCTGGCTTATGGATGTGCCCTGACCCATGGAAAAATATGCAACCTTGGTCTTTTCCCCCAGTTTGACTTCTCTGGAAATAACCATATTCTCTTTCACTGGTCGTTTGTCTGCAATGGTAAATACCTTTTTTCCTAATAAAATCCAACTGTTTTTTGTCATAATTCTATATCCTTTAAAATCTCTCGTAATGTAGCAGCTGATTCCTGCAATTTTTCTCTTTCTTCCTGGCTTAATGTTATGGGAACTTTCGTCTCAATTCCATCTTTTCCAACGATACATGGCATACTGAGTACCACCCCATCAACTCCATGTTCCCCATTCATCTGTGTGGATACCGGCAAAATAGATTTCTCATCCCTTACAATCACCTCACAGATTCGCTTCACCGCCATAGCCACCCCAAAATACGTTGCTCTTTTTCTTTCTATAATTTCATAGGCACTATCCCGAACCTTTTTGGCAATCTCTTTGGTTGCTTCATCATGTTCATAGTGACCTCTCATCTCACAAAAATCATTTAGTGGGATTCCAGACACATTTGCACTGCTCCATGCCGCAATCTCACTATCTCCGTGTTCTCCTATGATAAAGGCATGAATACTCTTAGAATCCACATTTAAATGTTCACTAAGTCTGTGCTTTAGTCTTGCAGTGTCTAAAACAGTACCTGAACCTATCACCCTGTTTGCCGGAAGTCCGGAAAGTTTCTGGGCTACATAGGTAAGAATATCCACAGGATTTGCCACGATCAGCAAAATTCCTCCAAAGTTTCGTGCCGAAATCTCTGGAATAATCTGCTTAAATATAGCAACATTCTTTTTCACCAAGTCCAATCTTGTCTCCCCGGGTTTCTGGTTGGCCCCTGCTGTTATAATGACAATGGAAGCATCCCTTACATCGTCATAAGAACCTGCATATATCTTCATCTCCTTGGCAAATGGGATTCCATGGCTAATATCCATTGCCTCTCCTTCTGCCTTGTCCATGTCTGCATCTATCATAGCAATCTCTGAAAACAATCCGCTCTGCATCAAACTAAATACCGACGCTGAGCCTACAAATCCACACCCAATCATAACTGCTTTTCTCACATTAATCATAACTTAATCCTCCTGAACGTTTCGTTTCCTCATTATATTTCACAAAACCTAAGGTTTTATGTAACTTAAAACTTTTTATTTACATTTTCCCACGGTCTCAGCGGTATATACTGAAATATGTTCTAAATAATTACTTATTTTCTAAATGGCATTCAAAACATACGCAAAACCTACCTGACATATCATACCTACCCCCGCATACCATTTACACAAACTGGATACCTTCCTTACTTGATAGATTATCAGCTGATTTAATTTTTTGGGAGAACCTTTAACCTCGTTATACAGCACTTTTTTCTTCCCGTCTTGTCTAAATGTAAAAAAATTATCTAAATATAGTCTCACTCCGGTAAGATACAGAATAAACCATGTATACACAGCATAGACAGTTTGTCAATATATTTAAAAAAGGCAATAAATTTCCCTTTTTTTATGGAAAGCTACAGTCTTTCAAATGAAATTCATATCCTATTTCGCCTTGCTCAAACTACTTATGCATCATATACATCGTGTTTATTATGCACAAGATGTATATGATGCATAAAAAGAAGGTAACTTACCCTAAAGCTACATCCAACACCATCATTAAGACAAAACCTGCTGCCGCACCAACGGTTCCAACATTGGAATGCTGACCACTTTGAGATTCCGGAATCAACTCTTCAACTACAACATAAATCATTGCCCCTGCTGCAAATGCCAGCAAGTAGGGAAGGATAGGAGAAATCATACTTGCCACCAGTATTGTCAGAAAACCTCCTATAGGTTCTACCACACCGGACAACACTCCATACAAAAATGCCCGTTTCTTGCTAACACCCTCGCTACACAAAGGCATTGAAATAATCGCTCCTTCTGGAAAATTCTGAATTGCAATTCCAAGTGCTAATGTTAGCGCACCTGCCAGCGTAATCCCAGTACCGTTCATGGTACTTCCCGCAAAAGCTACTCCCACAGACATTCCCTCTGGAATATTGTGGAGTGTCACTGCAAATACCATCATGGTCGTCTTTTTTAATTTAGCTTTCATGCCCTCAGGTTTATCATTTTTTAAATGCAGGTGAGGTACAAAGGAATCCAGTAACAACAAAAAAAACACACCAGCCAGAAATCCAACTGCTGCAGGAATCCAAGAGACTAGCTCCAGACCTTCTGCCATTTCAATGGATGGAATTAAAAGTGACCACACAGATGCTGCTATCATTACCCCTGCTGCAAATCCCATCAATAACTTTTCTAACTTTAGTGAAATCTGACTCTTCATGAAGAACACCATGGATGCCCCCAAAAATGTACCCACAAAGGGAATCATTAATATAAAAAACTTTACCATATTTCCATCTCCTTTGGTTAGTTATGTCTAACGAATTATATTTTAGCGCTTTGATTTTGTCAATAGGTGAGTTTTCTATTTCTATGTATTAAGACAATTCTTCCAAAACTTTAGTTCTGGTTACTGCTCTGTCCATAGAATTCTTCATTTCAATGTTAAATTCTATTGCAGTTACTGATCTTCCTGTTTTAATAGGATTCCAGTAAACATTGATATCAGTGTAAGCATTAATCTCTTTCACAGCTACATCAAGCACATATCTTCTAAAGTCCTTAAACAAAGGATACTTATTTCCCAACATCATATTGTCACGTAATTCCTCTAACGTTAATGTGATATTTCTTTTAAAAGAATAACTCTTTAGCAATTCGTATAACGTAATACTGTGTGTGCTGGATAATGCCAATACATAATACAATTCATAGGTTGTAAAGTTATCACTTAAGTTAAACAGATAGGGCATTACATTCGGGCTGATTTCTATGGTAATCTTACCTTCACCTTCTATAATCGTAGCACTGGAGAACCATCGAAATAACATCTGACGACCATCCCCTGATCTTAACCAAAAAGAACTGTCCGATATATTTTTTAATGCTGTACGGATATTTTCATAATTTTTCCCGCTACGATTGTTAATTCCACATATTTTACAAAACTTTGCTATTTCAAATTCATACTCATACACTGGTGCCTCAATCACACCATTGCTGTCTTCTTTGGGTGGTTTAATCATTGAGATAATATACAATAACGCTTTCTGTTCCAATACAGACAAAGTATACTTTTCTTTTCGTACATTCTGAATAATCTGATTGTCTTTTACGACCTTGTAGGAACGTAGGTCTGTTATTTTTTCGCTTTCTTCGCTCATCTTTTTCCCTTCTTATATCGTGACGAATCTCTCTTTCCTGCTATCTAACACGAGTATATCACATTATTTTACAAGTGGAAAGTCTTTTTTTCCCTTCCACCCTTATAAAGAAATCATGTGCACTTTTCTTCCACCTTTTCCTTTCCCTTTGTTGCACTTTTCTTCCACCTAATTTTTTTTCATTTTTCCTACATTTTACAATGCTTTTTATATTATAACTTTCTTATGTGCACTTTTCTTCCACCTTTTCTTTCGAATATGTTGCACTTTTTTTCCACCTGAAATTTTTTTATTTTTTTTGTATTTTTACTCAGCCTTTAGGTTTTTGGTGCACTTTTTCTCCACCTTTCTCTTTCTTTTGGTGCACTTTTCTTCCACTTTTCAGTTCCTTAAGCGCACTTAGTTTCCACCTTCCCTTTTCTTTTTGGTGCACTTTTTCTCCACTTTCTTTTTTCTTTTGGTGCACTTTTTCTCCACTTTCTTTTTTCTTTTGGTGCACCTTTCTTCCACTTTTCATTTTTTTCGTGCACTTCTCTTCCACTTATTATTTTTTTCGTGCACTTCTCTTCCACTTATTATTTTTTGGTGCACTTTTTCTCCACCTTTTCTTTTCCTTTGGTGCACTTTCTTTCCACCTTTTCGTTTCTTCTGGTGCACTTCTCTTCCACTTTTTCATTCTTTTCGTGCACTTCTTTTCCACCTTTTCTTTTCCTTTACTGTGTTTTCCTTTCTCTTTTACGTTCTCTCCATTCTTTAGATTCTATATCTATTCTCTTAGTGCACTTTTTTTCCACTTTGTTTTCTTTATGTTGTAAATTTCTTCTTTGATTGCCTGTTTCGTGCACCTTTCTTACACTTTTACCTGCTTTTAAGTGCACTTTCTTTCCACCTTTTCTTTTTCCTTGTTGCACGATTCTTCCTCTTTTATCTCTTTGGTGTGCACTTTTCTCCCCTTTAGTTGCACGATTCTTCCACCTTTTATGCCTTTTGATAACTACATTATAGTGTCATACTTTTACCTGTGCACTTTTTCTCCACCTTTAGAAATACCTATATCCTTATTATATTTGGATATGTGAAAATTGTTACACATGAAACATTTTTCGTGCACTTTTCTTCCACCAATAGCGCATTAGTTGGTTATTTCTACACTTAATTAGCTTATGTTTTATTGCGTGCACTTGATTTCCACTTTAAGCAGCTTTTTGGTGCACTTTTTTTCCCTTTTATGTGCACCAATTTTCCACTTTAAGTGCACAATCTTTCCACCTTTGGTGCACTTTTATCACACTTTAATCTTTCGAATGCCTTGTAGTTAAAAGGTTTTTAGCTACTCTAAATATAGAAATATAAAATAATTAAATATACTTAAATATCGTTATGTAATATATATAAGGGTCCAATTTTACATAACCGTAATTTTAAGTTTAGATTATATCTACTTAACAAACAGAACATATATATTAATCCTGGATTATTCACGGAACAATATCTGAACCGATAACGGTGCCATGAATCTGAAAATTGATCCATGCAGTCATAACATCGCTCAATTAACCCGTCAAAAGGACATAAAATCCCTATGGCAGAGTTCAGAGCAGTTGTTAAGCTGTCAAGGTTCGCTAATAGTTGCTATTCCAGCTGTACATTCAGCTTACCGATATTTGAAAGTGTCTCATAGAATTCATTCTTATAAGGGCAGCTGCTACA
>CACXGE010000136.1 GCA_902767135.1 uncultured Lachnospiraceae bacterium
AGGGAGGATTCAAATGGAAGATATTCTTAGTTTATTAGAAAATAATATAGAGCAAGGATATTTAGGCGATGACAATGATGCAGAAGAAGAGGCCATTAGATATAGCAGCGTTATAGGAAATTTTGTAAATGTTGATGATTTAACTCAGTCTAATATTGTATTTTATAATAATGGTGTGAATATTTTCTCTATACTACAGTACCTAGAAAATGGAACATATGTATTTCCTGGATTTCAAAGACGTTTTGTAT
Organism: uncultured Lachnospiraceae bacterium; assembly: GCA_902767135.1. Taxonomy (GTDB): domain Bacteria; phylum Bacillota; class Clostridia; order Lachnospirales; family Lachnospiraceae; genus RUG11237. The sequence goes on from CACXGE010000136.1 coordinate 252, forward strand.
GGGACCGTTCAAAGATTGCATACTTAGCACTTTCTCTGATCCAAGGTGTACCGATTCCTCCTATCTATTTGTATATGGATGAAGAGAGAAATCAAGTGATACTGGATGGACAGCAACGAATCATTTCCTTATTTTTGTACTTTAACGATTTGGAATATTGTAAATCAGATCATTCAATCGATTTTAAAGAAGTCAATAAGTTAAATGCAGATTTAAAACAATATGAAAGATCTCTTGAAGAAGAACGCATTGGTGGGAATGATAAGAAACGCGTACGCGAACTGACTAAAAAAATAAAAGAATTATCAGGTGATTTGTTAGACAATCATGGAATGCGTAGAACTTCATATTATATTGAAGAACATGATATCTCATTTTGTAAATTTTCAGACAAAAACAAAAGATATTTAATGGCCAAAAGACTTGATACTACTGTGGTCGAATCAAGAAATCTAAATATTGTTCCGCATAGAATATTCGCTAACATTTTCAAATTGCTCAATAGTGGCGGAAAAGTGCTTGGTCCACAGGAAGTGCGAAACGGTATTTATTGGAAAACTTCGTTATATAGTAAATTGTTTGAGTTAAACGGAAAAGAAGGGACAACCTGGAGAACTATATATGGAAAAATTAGCGATTTTTCTAAAGATATGGAGATTTTGTTAAAAATTCTCGCATTGAATTATTATACAGAATTCAATGAAAACGCAGACGAATATGAAATCTCTTTTCCAGGGTTTAGTTGGGCAGCTATTATGGATGAATACTCTGAGTTACGAGCTTTAGACGAAAAGAATACAGTAATAGATGTTCAATTGTTGGAAAATTATTTGAATGCTATTAAAATTACTACTCTGACAGATGACGAGGGCAAAAAGTTAAAATGTCAAAAGGCTGTATTTGAAGCGATTTTCATTGCTTATTCCAAACTTCGTATTCCAAAAGACTTTCAAATTCCGTACACTTGGTTATGTGACTTAAAATTTGATCCAGTATTGTCAAATAAAGCCAGTGTTGAAAAGAGAATTAATACAGCTATAGGTTGGCTTAAGGAGATATATCATGCATGACATATCTAAATTAGCAGATGATTTATATTCTATATTTACTCAAGAAAAGTCAATGGAGGGAGATAATAACTGGATTGTTGTTGGTAGTAACTCTACAGGAAAAACCATGCTTATTAGAAATGTGGTAGATTTGGTATTTGCTAATCACAATCAAATGATTTATTATATTGATCCTCAAAATCGAACAATAATCAACCAAGAAGTTGAAGCTGGATACAGTCAACAGTTAAGTGAATTATCTTCCTTTGAGATATTAGCAAATCGTAGGCTGGATAATAATTTTACCAAACAAGATGTCTTCAATACTCAAGTATCGGGTGGTGCACTTGCTTTTGCAGAATTAGTAAAAAGATTTGATATATATAAAGATACTCTGGAAAAGTTTTTACAGAAAAATATACAGTGTAAAGCACCAGAGATTGTATCAGAAGATTTTTTGAATAAAATAGTAGAATCGAAACAACGAGTACAGATATATATTAATGAAACGCAAGAAATTGCAAAACTTTCAAATAGTGAAGCTGCAAAGATGAGATTGGTCATGGAAATAATGCTTGCTCATGAAAAAGGCTGCTATACAATCATTATTGATGAGTTTGATTCCCATTTTGACAATGTTACGATGGTTGAATTTATGAAACAAATAACCGATGAGTTTCCCCACATACGTTTTTTATTTGTGATTCATAATTTTGAATCATTGGTCAATATTTGGAATATGAAGGCGGTGTTGTTTAATATGGAATGTACACCAGGTACATATGAGCATATTATTGATACTAACGATATTTCAGAAATTGGCGATGCCTATAGAGCTTTTAACAAGTATATGGGACGAAAAAGAGAAACCGAGATTTTGCTATCAGATTGTTTAGCCTATCATATGGCAAACGACACACTGGCGGAGCCATTGCTTGTGGAGTTTCAGAAGTTAGACAGAAAACAGTTGAACAAACGAGAAAAAATAATATTTGATTATTTATTTAATAGCTATGGAGAATAGTATAAATATACCAACATCATATAAAATTGATTTACCAACCGAAAATGAATTGTATTACAATGACAATCATAAACCCCAAATAAAACAACCTCTTTTTGATGCATCACAAGGCTATTGTATGTATTGTGGAAAAAGGATGGTTATAGAAACTGATGTAGGAGCGCAATTAGAACATTCTGTAGATAAGAAGGGGAATATTGGTCAAGAGGCTAGTGACAAGGATAAGCGATGGAGATACTTAAGGCATTGTAAACATAATTTCGCACTATCTTGTCCTACATGTAACATGGTTTGTAAAAAACATATAGAAAAAATTGATTTAACTCAATATCCAGTTACTATTACCTGCAAAACAACTGATTGCAATGAAAATTATTGCGATACATATCGAGATTTGCGACGTGATTATATAAAGAGAAATGCAATAATACTTCAACCTAATGGAATTGAGACTGATTATATCAAGTATGGCATAAGTTATGATTTAATAAAGCACATATATGTTCCAAGCCCGACATCTATTGACATTTCAAAAGAGAATTGCGAAGAATATGGTTATGAATACAACAAGGCTCTATTTTATATTCAAAATCATATTGATAGGTTTTGTTTAAATGGAGAACGTTTTTCCGAATGCATTATTGACATATGCTCGGATATTGTTTTTTTATGGGAAAATGGATTTTCAGAAATTTCAGCATTTTGGGATTACTATCAAGATAAAGTATTAGATAATATAATAGGTTCATTATTCGTTGAATACTTAAAAGAACATTTTAACGATTTGTCTAAAATGATTGAATACTGTCGATTAATAGTCCTTCTCTATTCGATATGCTAGGTTATAATGGATCCTTCTTTTTTATATTTTAAATTATTTGGTTAATCAAATATATTTATAAATAGTTGCTCTGGAGCTTAGTATTCCGGACGGTTTTCACCGCACTTCCTGTATGATATGCTTTGTAAGCGATGGAAACGGGTATGTTATTCATCGCTTACGTTGCAGTAAACCATGCCTTTTTCAGTAGGGATCAGTGACCTTCCGGCAAATGCATCCAAAGTGGAAATCAAAAATGCGATCCGGGAGCACAATGCCGACCTGAAACTTGCTAAGGAACAGCTGACCAATATGGTTCCCGGACGGGCACTGGCGGGATTCTTCTCCAAAAGTGCAGAAGAAGTGCCCTGGGGAAGTATTCGCAGAAAACCAGTACGGAATGTACAATCTGATCCACGAGCGGTCAGGCCTTCATAAGCTGTTTGAAGCCTGTTATCGGGATAATCTGCATTCTATTTTGGCAGGACAGGAATTGTACAGACCGGGAAATTCAAGGGAAGAATTCTATAATATCCTGCAGAAAAACATGCAGCCGGTCTATGATTCGGCCAGACGGCAGGGATATGATATGAAATCTGGAATTCACGGGAATAAGTAAAACGAAAGGATATATGAGGTGATATACCATGGCTTCCTTTGATCAGAAACTTCGTACTTTACGCCTGATGGAAATCCTCCTGGAACGTACCGATGATACGCACATGCTGAACGCATCGGAATTATGCACGATTCTGGATCAGGAATATGGCATCAGTACGGATCGAAGAACTATATATACAGAGATGGAGATCCTTGATAAATTCGGACTGGATATCCAGCAGAAGAAAGGAAAGAATCCTGGCTATTATATTGGTGCCAGAGATTTTGAATTGCCTGAGTTAAAGCTCCTGGTAGATGCTGTACAGTCCTCTAAGTTTATCACGGAGAAGAAATCCAAGGAACTGATAACGAAATTAGAGAAGCTCTGCTGCAGGACGGATGC
>CACXGE010000137.1 GCA_902767135.1 uncultured Lachnospiraceae bacterium
AAAATACATCTTGTTTAAACTAAGGGTTTTTTTGGAACGAAGGAGGAAAAAATGAAGAAACTAGGAAAAGGATTATTAAGTCTTGCCTTTGCTATACTTGTTCTTTTTGGAGTGCAGGATGTAGCTAGAGCGGGCGAAGCAGTATTGTACACCAATGACAATTGGGTGAGTGGATCTATCGATGTAGAAGGTGAGGCGGATTTTTACACTGTGAATCTGCCAAGTGCAGGATACCTTTCTGTTACTTACCAAGGATGGAGCATAGGGGATGGTTATTGCAGTTTGCTGAGTGAGGATATGGCAAGTCGATACTGGAGATATGAAGTATATACATCCAGTGATATCAATCCAAAGACACGCAGTGAAGGCAGGTGGTTAGAAGCAGGTGCTTATATTGTGAAGGTGGAGGGAGATCGAAGATGCACTGGAACTTATAAAGTAAAAGCTAAATTCACACCAGCAAAGAACAATGAAAAAGAACCTAATAATACTTTTAATGCAGCAATGAAGCTTGGAGCCAACCAACTGGTAACTGGGTTACTTTCCGAGGATGATAACACTGATTTTTATACCTTTACCTTATCACAGAAAAAAACACTGTTATTTAGTTATCTGGGATACATAAGAGATTCGTATTTTGAAATTTGGGATGAAAATTATATCTCTATTTATCGTAAAGATGTGTATTATGGCTCAGAGACCAGTCCAAAATCCCACGTTTATGAAGTGACCTTGAATCCTGGAACTTATTTTGTGAAAATAACTCCATATGGAGGTAATACAGGAAGATATAGTCTGAAGTATATTAATGTAATTAAGGTTTCAGGTATCAAGGTATCTGGCAATAAGCAGGTGGTAGCTGGAAAGAAATTCAAGCTTTCAGCAAGTGTATCACCTTCAAGCGCAACAAATAAAGCCGTGTCATACAGCACCGACAATTCCAGTGTGGCAACAGTAGATGCCAATACTGGTGTGGTGACCACCTGTAATCCTGGAACAGCTCACATCAGGGTTTCTGCCTTAGATGGTGGAGGTGCCTCCAAAAGTGTCACTGTGGTGGTAAAACCAAAGAAAGACGGTAGACCTAATGTATATAAAAGCTATAGTTATACAAGAAAATATCAGATTAGCTGTAAATATCAGTCCTATGTGTATGGACATCAGGTTCAGTACAGCACAGATAAGAAGTTTAGGAATGCTACCACCAAAACAACCACCAACGGTTCTATCTATACCAAAAGTCTGAAGGCAAAGAAGAAATACTATGTGAGAACCAGGTCATATATTCTCAATGGAAAAAAGAAAGTATACGGTGCCTGGAGTTCTACAGCTTCCTTTACAGCAAAATAATTGTAATTGTTCCGTTTTTGACATTGACAGATACATAAAATGGGAAAACCCCGCAAGGTGTTAAGCTTGCGGGGTTTTTGTTAGCATGGAAAACCAAAAAAATACATAAATCATATTAACAAGAAAGAAATTTTGACGATAATATAAGTATGTAGCAGGAGATTGTTGTAGACAATCCAGGTAACAAATATGCAGAAAAAAGGAGAATGTTAAAATGAGAAGATTAAAGAGGGCATTTGCAGGATTCTTGTCGTTTGCCATTGGTGTCACTTCCATGAATATAACACCATGGACAACAAAAATCGTGCAGGCAGCAGGAGGACAACCACAGTATGAGGCTGTGAAAGTAAAGACAGGTTCCTTAAATGGTAATGCTATTTGGGGAGCAACGGAGGAATGGAGTACAATTAAGGGGAATATTACGGGGAAAGAAAAAGACCAGTCAAAAGGCGCAGATGGCTGGGGAGCCTATTATATAGCAGGCAGAGAGGAAGGGGTAGAACTTGGACTCCCGGAAAATGGAAAGCTTATGGTAAATCAGGTGCCATATGAATTTATGTGGACAGGGAATGGTGTGTATGATGGGAATGATTCCATGCGCCTTACACCAAGTAATAAATCAAAAAGTGTGGAATTAGCTACTTATGGAAGCTATGATAAGTTGTATGTGCTTGGTATGACAGGGGGATACAGTGTGAATCAGACTTCTAAGCTGAATGTCACATTGACTTACACTGACGGGACCAAAGATGACACCACATTAACCTTGGGTGACTGGGCAAAGGATTGGAATGCCGATGGAAAAAGTCAACTAAAGACATCTCAGGATTTAGGATGCAGGCAAATGGGTGAAAGTAATGCGTATTTTGTAAACTATTTTATGCAATCTTTTGGTGTAGAGGTGGATAATCAAAAACTGTTGAAAAATGTAAAATTTTCATTTCAGGCAACCCATCCGGATATGTGTGTTTCCATCTTTGCTTTTACAGGTGTGACTCATAAGGATGCGCCGTCATCACCGGTAATCTCTATTTCAAAAGTTACGAAGACGGGATGGAGCACCAATTGGGCAAAGGACGAAAATGCACAGGAATATTATATTGATGTGGCTAAGGATAAAAATTTTGACAATATTTTGCCGCAGTATAACAACAAGAAATTAAAACTTTCAGACTTGGCAGAGGGAGAAACTGGATATACCTACGTCATTGATGATGAAGCTAACATTATAAAAGGGGAAACATACTATGTGAGAGTACGTGCTGGTAATAGCTTAGGACAGAGCTTAAGTTCAAATGTGTGTGAAGTAACGGCAGCTACCCATGAACATGAGTTAAAGTACGAAGGGGATAATACACAAGATGCTAAAGTGATTCGTGTTTACTGTGAAGATCCAGACTGTACAGAAAAGTATACTCAGAGCAATCCATTAACTTTAACGCTGGAAGCAAAGGATATTGATTATTATTCAGATGGGAAGGCAGTTACTGTTACAGATACCATTACAGGCAATGTAGATGTCCAGGTGGAGATTACCTACTATAAAGTGGATACCAAAGGTGCTGTCACCGGAGGTGAAAAGCTTTCCTCCATGCCAAAAGCAGTAGGAAATTATTATGCTCAGGTAACCGTGACAGATAATAAGAATCCGGAAAAGACAGCGAAGGTAGTGGCACCTTATGAAATCACCAAGTATAATCCAATCAGAGGAAATTTTAAATATCAGGAGCCATCCAATCTAGTCTATGATGGAAAGGCAAAAGAGGCTACTGTTACAGCCGCAGATGGCAAGGAAGAAATTGGAGATATTACAGTATCATACTATGATAAAAATAATAATAAAGTTGAAAAACCAATCAATGTAGGTACATATATTGTAAAGGCATCTGCAACAGGGGGAAATAATGTAGAACCTATTCCTGAAGTTGCAGTAGGCGAGTTTACAATCACCCCGATATCCTATACGGGAAATAAAAGTGTTTCAGCTAATATCCCAAGGGACGAAGGTTGCAGTGCGGTGGTAGAACTCCCAGAGCTTCCGGAGGGGGCTCGCTATGGAATACCAAATAATAACAGCGGGGATATTCTTGTTGGGGAGGTTACCAAAGAGGGCACATTAAAGATTACATCTAAGGGAATGGAAGAGGGAAAAAAAGTTACCTTCACGATTCCGGTGACTGGGGCTCTAAACTATGACAGCTACGATGTTACTGTGAATTTAACCGCTGTAAATCATACACATATCGGTGAAAAGGTAACCGGAAAAAATCCATCTTATACAGAGGATGGTTGGAAAGATTATTACACCTGTGATTGCGGCAAGAATTTTGAAGACCAGGCATGTACCAAGCCTATAGCGGAACTGGAAAGTTGGAAAACAGGAGATGGAAAGCTGGACAAACTCACCAAGGAGGTGGGGAGAGCACCCATTGAAGAATTGATTGCGATAGCCCCAACACGGGAAAATGGCGAGGATGGAAAAATTATCGGGCTTGACAAAAACAAGAAATATGAGTATAAGCCTGCAGAAGCCGGAGAAGAAGGCTATACCAAGCTTGCCATAGGAAGTGTGGAAATTCGAGGTTTGACAGCAGGAAAATACGATGTGAGATATCAGGAAACAGAAGAGTTTACTGCTGGGGAAGCAAAAGAGGTGGAAGTTCCACCCTATCAGCCAGAGCAGGAATGCACCCATGATGTGGTTGTGAAAATGGATGGAAAGCTTCCAAGTTATGAGGAAGATGGCTGGAAGGATTACTATCAATGTCAGGATTGCGGAAAAACTTTTGAAGATAAAGAACATACCAAAGAAATTTCTGATTTAGAAAACTGGAAGACAGGAGACGGAAAACTAGATAAAAAAACAGAACTATCAGAAGGTTTCCCAGTGGCAGAAGTATTAACAGGTGTGGCACCCACTACGCAAAAAGAGGAAGATGGTAAAATTATAGGTTTGGATACAGGTAAAGATTACGAATATAAGCTTAGCACAGATACAGAATACATTAAGGTTCCTAAGAATTCCACAGAAATTCCAAACTTAAAACCAGGAACATATGATGTAAGATATCCGGAAACATCCACTACAAAGGCAGGAGAAGCAAAACAGGTAGTGGTGCCCAGATATATCTTGCCAGCTCATACCCATAGTGCAACAAAGGTTGAGGGAAAGAAACCCACAACTTTAGAAGATGGTTGGAAGGATTATTATAAGTGTTCTTGTGGAAAGTTCTTTGAAGATGAAGAATGTAAGAAACAAATTACGGACTTAGAGAGTTGGAAAGTAGGAGATGGAAAATTAAGTAAACTAGTGGTAACATCAACACCAAAACCTACAGTGCCAGCAACGGTCATTGTAAGGCCTAGCACAAAGCCAAGTGCAACGCCGACAGTGAGTGCAGTAAAGCCAAGTAAACAGCAAATTTACAAAAACGAAACCGTATTGAATGCAGGGCTTAAGGTGGCTCAGAAGGCAGACAGGATTGAAATTTCCTGGGGAAAAGTAAAATCAGCTACAGGCTATCGTGTTTACGTGCAGTATTGTGGACTTCCTATGGCAAAAAAACCAACCATGAAGGTAAAATCATACGATGTGACAAAAGTGGTTGTAAAGAAGATTAACGGAAAGAAGTTAGATCTTAAGCAAAACTTTAAAGTATGCGTAGAGGCATATAATATTGTGGATGGAAAAACAGTCATTCTTGGACAGACCATTACGGCTCATATCGTTGGAAGGAAGAATAGTAAGAATACAAATGTGAAGAGGGTAACTGCCACAAAGAGCCAGTATAGTTTAAAGAAAGGGAACACAGCTCAGATTAAGGCAGCAACAGTATTGGTTGATAAGAAGAAAAAACCGTTGGATAACAAACATGCGGCAGAACTTCGCTACAGATCTTCCGACAAGAATATTGCCACAGTAAGCAGCAAGGGAAAAATCAAAGCAAAGAGAAAGGGTACCTGTTACGTTTATGTATATGCACGTAACGGATACGCAAAAAAAATTAAGGTTACTGTCAAGTAACAAAATAGAGAGAGAAACATAAAAAATCGGGCAATGCATATACATGCAAAATTGCCCGATTTTAATTTTGTTTTTATTTTAATTTTCCACTTTGGGTAAAGTGCTGAAAGACTTCTGTAATTCCTCGTCTGTTGGGATGTAGTCACTCATCTCATTGTCATTGAATTTCTGATATGCAACCATATCAAAATAACCAGTACCCGTTAGACCAAATACAATGTTTTTCGCTTCTCCTGTTTCTTTGCACTTTAATGCCTCATCCATGGCAACCTTTATTGCATGGCTGCTTTCCGGTGCAGGAAGAATACCTTCTACTTTGGCAAATTCCGTTGCAGCTTTAAATACATCCGTCTGGGTTACGCTTCTTGCAGTAAGAATTCCCTGATCGTATAATTCGGATACTACAGAGCTCATACCATGATAACGGAGTCCACCGGAATGGTTTGCGGAAGGAATAAATCCAGAGCCTAAGGTGTACATTTTGGCTAATGGACAGACTTTTCCAGTGTCACAGAAATCATAAGCATAGACGCCTCTTGTCATACTTGGACAGGAGGCTGGTTCTACTGCGATAATATCGTAGTTTGCTTCCCCTCTTAGGATTTCACCGGCAAATGGGGAGATTAAACCTCCAAGGTTTGAACCACCGCCGGCACATCCGATAATCATATCGGCCTTCACTCCGTACTTGTCTAATGCCGCTTTGGTTTCCAATCCGATCACTGACTGATGAAGTAATACCTGGGTGAGAACAGAGCCCAATACATAGCGGTAACCTTCCTGGGAGGTGGCCGCTTCTACAGCTTCCGAGATGGCACAGCCAAGACTTCCGGTAGTTCCAGGGAATTGTTTATTGATTTCACGTCCTACCTTGGTATTCATAGATGGAGAAGGGGTTACCTGTGCACCATAAGTTCTCATAACTTCACGACGGAAAGGCTTCTGTTCATAAGAACACTTTACCATATAAACCTGACAGTCCAAATCAAAGTAAGAGCAGGCCATGGAAAGAGCGGTTCCCCACTGTCCTGCTCCAGTTTCTGTAGTAACACCCTTTAGGCCCTGTTTCTTTGCATAATAAGCCTGAGCAATGGCAGAGTTTAGTTTGTGGCTGCCAGAAGTATTGTTTCCTTCAAATTTATAGTAGATATGCGCCGGGGTCTGCAATTTTTTTTCTAAGCAGTAGGCACGCACTAATGGTGCCGGACGGTACATGCGATAGAAATTGCGAATTTCTTCTGGAATGTCAAAATATGGTGTTTGGTCATCTAATTCTTGCTTCGCCAGTTCTTCGCAGAAAATATGGGATAATTCTTCTAAGGTAACCGGTTCTAAGGTAGCTGGGTTTAAAATAGGTGCTGGTTTCTTTTTCATATCTGCTCGTACATTATACCATTGGGTAGGCATTTCATTTTCTTCAAGATAAATTTTGTATGGTATTTCTTTCATATCAACTTTCCTTTCATTTTGATGTTTTAGCTTAATTTTTGGATATAACTTATAAATAATAAGTATATTATGACGTATCTTTTGAGAGGTGTCAAGCTATGGGCAAGGATGATTTTGTAACAGTTTAGCCAGGGGATAAACTGTTACGTTGACTTTCGTTAAATTGCCTTTGTTTGCGTTGAGAAATATTGGTATCTATGTTATACTAACCCTAGGATAAACGCAGCGATTTCGTACCGTTTTTGGCATTCATGGCCAAGCGTATAAGTAGGTGTACATTTGATAAAAATCGGGTATCTTCCCATGGGGAAGCATTGCCCGATTTCGTAACAATTTAGCCTACGGCTGAACTGTTACGGATAGAACGGATATAAATAAGGAAAAGTATGGGGGTGATATCATGTATGAAGTGATGCTGGTAATTATCATTATGGGATTGATTTGTGCCTTTGCCATGATAGGAGTGGTATATGAGCAGCGTTCCAGTGAGATACAGAAAGTTCTACAGTTAGTATCGGTGTGTACATTTCTGGCATTTAGCGGTTATGCCATGGAAATTACCGGAAAGAATGTGGAAAGCATTCTAACAGGTGTGAAGGTAGGATATATGGGAAAATGCTTTGTGATTATTCTGTATATGATTTTTTTGAGTAAATATGGAAAGATAAAGATAAGTACAAACATTCTGGGGGGAGCATTTGCAATCAACACCCTTGCCTTCGGAATCATCATGACTTGTGATTACCATCACTTATATTATACAGATATTTCTTGTAAATTTGTGGATGGATACTACATTCTAGAAACAGAGAAGGGATGGTTTTACTATGTTTACATGGCATTTATTGTGATTATGTTTGGGGAAATCCTAGAGATTAGCTATAAAAACTGGAGAAACAGTAATGGAGCCAGGAAACAAAGCAGTGGATGGCTCATGGTGGCCTCCCTGTGCCCGGGAATTATGTTGTGCAGTTATCTATTACATCTGGTGATTTTTTTTGACCTGACCCCCATTGGTTTGTTGATTACCTGCATGATTATTATCGTGGTGGTAAAGCGGTATGGTATTCTAAATGCAATGCAGGTGGCACAGGAAGATGCGCTGAAGAATAGTAAAGACGGGGTGGTAATTGTTGATGATGAATATAATTTAGTGTACGCCAATCAACTGGCTAACAAAGCCTTTCCGGAACTGGGCAACAGGGGAAGTGCGGGACAGCAGAGGATTGCCCTGGATTCTATTTTCCAAAAATCAGAAAGCGTAGCCAAGTTTGGAGATAAGCACTATGAAATCCGTGTGTCGGAATTATATGAAGATAAAGCGTTGCGTGGATATTTGGCATGGATATTTGACATGGAATTTATAGATCAGTATACCAATGAAATTATGCATTTGAAGGAAGAAGCAGAACGGGCAAATCAGGCGAAATCTACTTTTTTGGCCAATATGTCACATGAAATCCGGACGCCAATGAATGCGGTTATGGGGCTGTCAGAACTGATTCTCCAGAAAAATTGTGATTCTGTGGTAAATCAGTATGCGGCGGATATTAAACGCTCTTCCAAGGGGTTGTTAAATATTATTAATGGGATTCTTGATATTTCAAAGATAGAGGCAGGGAAATTTGAAATTTTAGAGGAGAATTACACCTTACAGAATATGTTAAACGAAACACTTTTAGTGGTGGCACAGGCGGTGAATGCAAAAGGCCTGGAATTGATTACACATTTTCAGGATGGTCTGCCTAATCAGCTTAGCGGCGACTCTATGAGGGTACGTCAGATTCTGGTGAATGTTCTTAACAATGCGGTGAAATACACATCCAAAGGTCACATTACCTTTACGGTTACCTGTGAAGCCGGATGTTTTGACTGGGCATATTTGAAATTTAGTGTAAAAGATACCGGTGTGGGAATTAAAGAAGAGGATATCCAGTACTTGTTTGAACAGTTTGGACAGGTGGATGTGGAAAAAAATAAGGGAATAGAAGGCTCTGGTTTGGGACTTGCCATTGTAAAAGAACTTTTGAATTTAATGCATGGCACCATAGAAGTAAAAAGTGAATATGGTAAGGGCAGTGAGTTTATTATCACCATTCCACAAAAAAAGGTGGGGGATGAGATTATGTGTCAAAAAGACTGGGATATGAAACAGTATCTGGAGGAAGAAGAAAGAATTCTGTTCTATGCCCAGAACTGCCAGGTGCTGGTAGTGGATGATAATGATTTAAATCTGCAGATTACCAAGGGGCTTTTAAAAAGTTATGGAATTCATGCGGATTTGGCAGAGAGTGGATTACAAGGAGTTGGGATGGCATTAGAAGGGGATTATGATATTATTTTTATGGATTGTATGATGCCTGGGATGGATGGCACCACTGCAATGAGACAGATCAAAGAGCAGTGGAGCAAGGAAAGAGTGTGCCCGCCAATTATTGCACTGACAGCAAATGCCATTGTGGGAGTCCGGGAAGAGCTGATGGAGAGTGGATTTACGGATTATATGTCCAAACCTATTCATATGAATGCTTTAGAAAGTATTCTGATTGAGTATATCCCTGAGGATAAGTTAGTGATGGGAGAAAAACTTCCAACAGAAAATAGGCAACCCCAGTCAGAAAAAAACATAATAGAAGTAAAAAAAGAAGTAAAAGAAGAATCCATCAGCCAGAAGGAATCCCACGAAAAAGGTAGTATTCTATGGTATACAGGAAAGATAAAGCTTCAGATGGATGAATTTGATTTTGAAGGGGTACAGCAAACACTAGAGGACATGAAAGAAAACTATCCGGATCGTTTTTCGCAAGAACAGTGGGAAACGTTACAGGAAGCAGCAAAAGATTTTGACGCAGATGCGATAAGTGGATATATAGAAATAAAGTAACTATTCAGTACAGGTGTCAGCATTTACTGCTGACACTGTAAGAAAATGTAGATTTTACAAAAATCGGGCAATTTTGCATGCGTAAGCATTGCCCGATTTTCGTAACTGTGCTGTGGTTCTGAACAGCTACGAAATAAATATAAGTTAGGAGGAAGAAAGATGGAGTGGTCTAAGTTGTTGTCAGGAGAGCGTGTTCGAAAAACTACATACAGGAATGAAAAAGATTACCGGAGTGAATTTGAAAAAGATTATCATAGAATCATTGTCAGTGCGTCTTTTCGAAGATTACAGGATAAGACTCAGGTGTTTCCTCTGGATAAAAGCGATTTTATTCGTACCAGGCTTACCCATTCCATGGAGGTATCTTCTATTGGAAAGTCTTTTGGAAAGTCCATATATCATTCGGTAAAGGAAAGATATCCTGACGTGGTTATAACAGAACGGGATGGGGTAGATATCGGTGATGTATTACTGTCAGCAGGATTGATTCATGATATTGGCAATCCCCCTTTTGGACATTTTGGAGAAAGTGTCATCCGGGAATGGTTTTCCAAACATCTGACCCATGGGGGGATTACCTATAGGGGGAAACCGGTATCGGCGTATCTGACATCTCAGATGAAAGGAGACTTTACGAATTTTGAAGGAAATGCACAGGCACTTAGAGTGGTGACAAAACTGCATAGTCTGGTAGATGCCCAGGGGATGAATCTGACCAAAGCAGTGTTAAACACCATAATTAAGTATCCCGTATCCTCTTTGGGAATTGATAAAATGAGTGGTGACATCAAGCACAAGAAGATGGGATATTTTTATGCGGAAGAGGATGTGTTTAAAAGCATAACTTCTGGGACGGGAGCGTATGAGAACCGTTTTCCATTGACATACATATTGGAAGCAGCAGATGACATTGCCTACCGTACCGCAGATATAGAAGATGGGTTTCAGAAGGGGCGTATTTCCTTTGCAACTCTGACGAAGGAATTAGAGAATAATAGATACAAAGAACATGAAGGACAGTGGGAATATGAGTACTTGCAGGAGGCAATCAGAGAGTTTAAAGAGAGGTATGAAAAGGGAATCAAAAGAGCTTATCACGATGCGGAGAGATATGCAGTGCAAAACTGGGTAATTTCAGTACAGAGATATTTAATCGATGCGGCAACCTGGTCATTCACAGAGCACTATCAGGAAATTATGGAGGGAAGATATACCAAAGATTTATTTGCAGGCACAAAAGCAGAATATCTTGCCCAATTTTTAGGAGAACTTGCCTATAAAAAGGTTTTTCAAAGTAAACAGATATTACAGTTAGAGGCTGCCTCCTACAAAATTCTAACCTTCCTTTTGGACAGCTTTGTGGATGCAGCACTGGTGTATGATACCCAGGAGCCTAAAACACAATTGCAGATGAAACTTATGGAACTGGTGTCGGAAACCTATAAGTATATTTATCACGTGTATTCTGAGGGAAAACCAGAGGAGGAAAAACTATACCTTAGGTTATTGCTGGTGACAGACTTTATATCAGGTATGACAGATCATTATGCCAAGACGTTATATCAGGAATTAAATGGAATTTATTAAACTTAGTAGTATGAGGTGAGTATATGGCAACCATTAGTGTATGTATGATTGTAAAAAATGAAGAGAGGTTATTAGCAAGATGTTTGGAATGCTTAAAAGATATTGCGGATGAAATCATTATTGTAGATACAGGTTCCACAGATGCCACAAAACAAATCGCAGCAGCTTACACAGACAAGATATTCGATTATGCATGGGCAGATGATTTTGCGGCAGCGAGAAATTATTCTTTTTCCAAGGCAACGATGGAGTATATTTACGTGGCAGATGCAGACGAAATCATAGACGAGGAAAATAAACAGCGCTTTTTGAAATTAAAGCAGGTGTTGCTTCCTGAAATAGAGATTGTACAGATGCAGTATTGCAATCAGTTGGAAAAGGGAAGTGTTTACAATTTTGACCAGGAATACCGGGGAAAACTATATAAAAGATTAAGGACCTTTACCTGGGTAGATGCGGTACACGAAACAGTGAATTTAGAACCTGTGGTTTTTGATTCGGATATTGAGATTATACATAAACCATTAGAGCGTCATGCAAAACGGGATTTTTATTATTACGAGAAACTGATAGAAAAAAAGGAGCAGTTTTCTAAAAAGTTATTGCTCATGTACGCAAGAGAATTGTTTATTGCCGGGGAGGAGAAAGACTTTGAAACAGCGGTTCCTTTTTTTGAGGAAATACTGGGTCAAGACAGGAGCAAAGAAGAATATCAGATGGCGGACTGTGTTTTGGCAAGGGCAGCGATGGACAGGGGGGATACCTTAGGTTTCTTTACCCCGGTACTCAAAGAGGTGGCGGAAAATCCGCCGGCAGAGATATGCAGCCTGTTGGGAGAGTATTACAGAAAAGAACATCGGGTAGAAGAGGCAGTTATGTGGTACTATAATGCTATTTTTGAACAGGAAAGTATATTGGATATTCGTTATCAAATAGAAATACCATATGAGGGAATGATTCAGTGCTACAAAGATTTAAATATGGAAAATATGGTAAAAGAGTACAGAAAACTTTATAAGCAGGCAAAAATGCACAAAAATTAGAATAAAATTCATGAAATATTTATTCTCAAGTTTTCCATTTTTTAAGTGACTTTTTGCTACATATGAGTTATACTTAAGATACTAAGGGAATTATGTGAGGCTTTGGTTTTTTGGTTACAAATGTTGGCCAGGCAGGCGAATGTCAGGGAAGGGGGAATTTTCATGGCAGGACTGAATGGCTTATATATGAATGTGTATAACAGTTATATGACCAGTTATCAGACAAAGGCATTGACACGGTATGATACACATAAAAAGGGAGAACTAAAAAACATTTATAATGCAATTGTAAAACTAAACATGGAATCACCTGTTTATAATGTCAACTTTTCCCAGGATATTCAGGAGTGTGCAGTGGAACTGAAAGAGGGAGCCAGAGGACTGAAGAACACAATAAATGACCTGACAAATGGAAACACGCAACAGTTATTTAGTAAGAGAACCGTATTTACAGACAATCCCCAGACGGCATCGGTGAAATATATCGGTGAGGGGGATGCAAGGGAGATTTCTTTGGACGATTTTGAAATTCGGGTAGAAAAACTGGCATCCGGACAGAAGAATATAAGTCATTTTTTTCAGAGACAGCAGAATTTGCTTTCGCCAGGAACCTATGTGTTTAATATAGACACAAACAATCAGGATTATGAATTTCAGTTTAGTGTAGGTGAGGGGGATAAAGCAGAGGCAATCTTACATAAATTGAAACGTATGATTAATAAGTCCAATATAGGTTTGAAAAGTGAAATTCTTACCAAGGGTGGGGAGCAGGCATTGGAAATTGTCTCGAACAAAACCGGGGACAGGGAGAATAATGAGCTTATCTTCACAGTATCGGATATTTCAGAGGAAGGCAATCCGGTAGTAAAAAAATTGGGATTGGATTGTGTCAATACCATGCCTGAAGATTCCAGTTTTTGGATCAATGGAGTACATAAGAGAACCAAAGGAAATACCTTTGTGGCAGGAAAGATTCTAGAGATTTCTTTGAACGGAGAAAGTGATCAGACGGGAAATGCCATCATTGGATTTAAGACAGATACTGAGTCTATTACGGAGCACATAGAGACGTTTGTCAGTGAATACAACTCTTTTCTTAATTTGATACGTGATTTTCAAAATGTTCAGCCGGGAAGTGAAAAATTACTCCGTGAGTATAACCACATTGCTGGCAAATACAGAAACGATTTAGAAGCCATTGGACTGGAAATGTTAGATAACGGAAATATTCAGATTGATGAGGCGCTTCTTATACAGGCAACCAACGATGAAGAAAACTATGCAGAAACATTAGAAGGGATTAATAACTTTAAAAAATCCGTGTTGGGAAAATTAAACCAGTCCCTTATTAATCCCATGGAGTACATAGATAAGGTGATAGTAAACTACAAAAATCCGGGAAAAAATTTCCCTAATCCTTACCTTACGTCCATGTATAGTGGAATGATGTTTAACAGTTATTGTTAGGGTACAAAGGTAGAAGACTCCTTGATAGTAGGCGTTAGTGGTTTCTTTCGGGCATCCGTAGCAAACCATTAACGCCTACCAAATTCTTGGGGATACCACTCTCTTTTTCCAATAAAATAAAAAAAATAAAAAAATTTTAAAAAAGTGCTTGACATTTTGAAACATAGATTGTATTATATAGAAGTCGCTTGCGGGTGATAAAAAAAGCCCAGATAGCTCAGTTGGTAGAGCAGAGGACTGAAAATCCTCGTGTCACTGGTTCGATTCCGGTTCTGGGCATTGTTAGGCAAAAAATGAATATGCGGGTGTAGTTCAATGGTAGAACACTAGCCTTCCAAGCTAGATACGTGGGTTCGATTCCCATCACCCGCTTTGTGCGATAGTGGCTCAGTTGGTGGAGTACAACCTTGCCAAGGTTGGGGTCGCGGGTTCGAGTCCCGTCTATCGCTCTCAAAGATAGCGCGAAAATCGAATGGTTTTCGCGCTTTTCGCATATTAAATATAAAGGAAGAAAAACATGGAGAAAAGTGACATAGACTATACATTATATTTGTGTACCGATAGAAGTTGTTTAGGGGACAGAGATTTTTATGAAATCGTCCGAAATGCTATATTAGGGGGATGCTCTGTGGTTCAATTGAGAGAGAAAAATATAGAGACCAGGGAATATATTAAAATAGCAGAGAAAGTGAGAAAGATGACCCGAGAGTTATCTGTACCCTTGATTATCAATGACAGGGTGGATGTGTGCATGGCGATAGATGCCGACGGCGTACATTTAGGCCAGGAGGACATGGAAGTTTCCATGGCAAGAAAGTTATTGGGACAGAACAAAATCATAGGGTGTTCCGCCCACAATCTGACAGAGGCGAAAAAAGCTTTTGAGGATGGGGCAGATTATCTTGGGGTAGGTGCTATCTTTTCGACTAGTACGAAAAAAAATACAGTGGATACTTCTATTGAAGCATTGCAGGAAATTTGTGGGAAGATCAAACTTCCTGTGGTAGCGATTGGTGGTATCAAGGAAGAAAATGTGCACTTGTTGGCACAGACAAAAATTTCAGGAATTGCGGTGGTTTCAGCAATTATGGCAAAGGAAGACAGTGAAATGGCAGCGAAAAAGCTACGTGAATTAGTGGGGGAATTGAAATAATGAAGAATTTTAAGGCAGCGATATTTGACTTGGATGGAACGATTCTAGACTCCATGTGGGTGTGGAAACGTGTGGATGAAGGTTTTTTGGGTAAGAGGAATATAGAGATTCCATCCGATTATGTGAAAGCAATTTCAGCATTGAATTTAAGAACAGCGGCAGAATACACCAAGGAAAGATTTTCCCTGCCGGAACCGGTGGAAGATATTATGGAAGAATGGTTTCAGATGGCAGTGAAGGAGTATGCAGAAGATGTGTGTCTAAAATCAAATGCCAGAGAATACTTAGCATACCTAAAGGCAAAGGGAATGAAGCTTGCTGTGGCAACTTCCTCCCATGAGGGCTTGTTTCTACCTTGTTTAGAAAATAATGAGGTATTTGAATTTTTTGATACCATTGTTACCACCATGGAGGTAGAACGAGGAAAAGAATTTCCGGATGTGTATCTGGAGGCTGCAAGGCGAATGGAGGTAAAGCCTTCCGAGTGTATGGTGTTTGAAGATATCCTAAAAGGGATTCAGGCGGCAAAAGAAGGTGGATTTTATGTGGTGGCTTTGGCGGAGGAACATTCCAAGGAGGACGAAAAAGCCATCAGAGAAAGCGCAGACTTATATATAGAAGAATTTGAGGAGATGATGGAGTAGTGAAAACTGTGCTTACCATAGCAGGAAGTGATTGTAGTGGGGGGGCAGGAATTCAGGCAGACTTGAAGACAATGATGGCACATGGGGTCTATGGAATGAGTGTGATTACAGCCCTTACAGCGCAGAATACTTTGGGGGTAAGTAAGGTATCCAAGGTGGAAGATGAGATGGTAAAGGCACAGTTGGAAAGTGTGTTCGGGGATATCTCTCCGGATGCAGTGAAAATTGGAATGGTTCACGCCTCTTCTACCATAGAAATGATTGCCGGGATTTTAAAGAAATACAGACCAAAACATATTGTGGTGGATACGGTAATGGTTTCAAGCAGTGGAAAGGCTTTATTAGAAAAAGATGCTATGAAGGCACTGCAAGAGAAACTTCTTCCCCTGGCAACGGTCATTACACCCAATATGGAAGAGGCAGGAAGGCTTGCAGGGATATCAGTGAAGAATCAAAAGGAACAATTGCAGGTAGCCAGGAAACTGTCTGAGAGTTATCCTGCAGCTATCCTCATAAAAGGGGGGCACGCTGTGGATAATGCAGACGATTTGTTGTATGTATGTGGAAAAGAAGTCTGGTTTTTAGGAGCAAAGCTCGATAATCCCAATACCCATGGTACAGGATGTACTCTTTCTTCTGCCATTGCAAGTAATCTTGCATTAGGATATGATGTGGAGGAAAGTGTGAGAAGGGCAAAAGAGTATATTACAGGCGCCATTCAGGCGGGGCTTGATTTGGGAAATGGCTCAGGTCCCCTGAGGCATGACTGGAACATTACAAAGAAAACAAAGTAACTGTTCGGTGGTACGGAACAGATACAGAACATAACCAGCAGGTAGATATAGATAAAGATAAAGAAGAGAAAAGTAGGTGAAAGACAACATGAAAAGACAAAAGAGAGTAGCGGTTATCAATGATATTACAGGTTTTGGAAGATGCTCCATCGCGGCGGCGCTTCCTATTATTTCTGCAATGAAAATACAATGTTGTCCATTGCCAACCGCCATCCTTTCTGCCCATACAGGATTTCCAAATTACATTCTGCGGGATTTTACCCAGGATATGAAACCTTATATGGAGCACTGGAAATCACAGATGTTGGAATTCGATGGCATTGGGACTGGTTTTTTAGGCTCAAAAGAACAGATAGGAGAAGTGATTCATTTTTTTGATTTGTTCAAGACAGAAGATAACCTGGTATTAGTGGACCCGGTGATGGGGGACTATGGAAAATTATATAGTTCTTACACGGAGGAAATGTGTGAAGAGATGAAGAAACTAATTCCCTATGCAGATATTCTCACACCAAATTTAACAGAAGCCTGCAGACTTCTGGATATTCCTTACGAAACTGCAGACACTTCAGAGGAAGGATTACATCAGATTTGCGAAAGACTCAGTGAAATGGGACCAGACAAAATTGTCATTACTGGATTGCAGGGGGATGAGATTATTACCAATTATGTCTATGAAAAAGGAAAGGAAACCAGGAAAGTTCTAGTGGATAAAATTGGAAAGGATCGTTCGGGAACTGGGGATGTATTTTCTTCCGTGCTGTTTGGGGATGTAATCAATGGGAAGGAGTTTTATGATGCGGCGTCACACGCAGCAGAATTTATCACAAAAGTCATTCGGTATACGGTAAAGCTACATACGCCGGAACATTATGGTTTATGTTTTGAGAGATATCTATACGAATTAGGTCAGGAGAGTTAATATGATTTTATATGGAGTAAAACAGGGAAAGTATTATAATATCGAAAATTTTAAGCATGATTTATCCGATATGGAAGAAAAGGGGTTTGCCAAAAAGATTTATATCAATGTTACCAACAAGTGTAATTGTGCCTGTACCTTTTGTCTTCGTAGTACAAAGGAGATGAATGAAAACAACAGTCTTTGGTTAAAGAAAGACAATACTGCACAAATGATTATCGGTAAGTTCAAGGAATACGACTGGAAAAATCTGGAAGAGATAATTTTCTGTGGTTTTGGGGAACCTACCATGTGTATGGATACGGTATTAGAAGTGGCAGATTATTTAAAGAATACCCACAAGGAGATTCCTCTTCGACTAAATACCAACGGCTCTGCGAACCGTGAAAATCATCGGGATGTGGCGAAAGAATTGCAGGGACGGATAGATACGGTCTCGATCAGTTTAAATGCCTCCAATGCCCAAAAGTACTATGAGATTACCAGAAGTAAATACAAGGAGCAGGCCTATGAAGATATGCTGGATTTTGCAAAAGAATGTGAAAGCTATGTTCCCAATGTGGTGTTGACTATTGTTGATTGCATTGGAGAAGAGGAGATTGCGGCGTGTAAAAAGGTTTGTGCGGACAGAAATCTTACACTGCGCATCAGACCTTTTGAAACCTAAACTGTTGCGAAAAAACAACGAAAGAAACTATATAAAAAAAATATAAAAAAAGAGTGAATTTTTTGGAAAGAATTCGCTCTTTTTCTGTTTACAAACAGGTGGGACAAGTAGTATGATATTCAAGAAGTAAGGTGAAAACCAGAAAGAGAGGATACATGGTATGTCAGAATATCGTTTTTTGTTTGAGTTGGCATTGATTTTGTTAAGCACAAAATTATTTGGCCTGGCCACAAAAAAGTTTAATATGCCCCAGGTGGTGGGAGCGTTGCTGGCGGGAGTAATTTTAGGACCTGCAGTTTTGGGAGTTATGTCAGAAACTTCATTTATTACGGAAGTGGCAGAGATCGGTGTTATTGTGTTAATGTTCTGTGCCGGAATGGAAACAGATGTGAATGAATTAAAGCGCTCAGGAGCAGCTTCTTGTTTGATTGCAGTGGCGGGAGTGGTTGTACCCATTATTGGTGGTTTTGGGGTGGCGTATTTTTTCAATAAGCCGGATATGATTGCATCAGACGCAGCAAGCAGTATTTTTCTTCAAAATATTTTTATCGGTATTATTTTAACAGCAACTTCTGTCAGTATCACAGTGGAAACATTGAAAGAAATTGGAAAGCTAAAGACAGCTTCTGGAAATGCAATTTTAGGAGCGGCTATCATAGATGATATTCTAGGTATTATAGCTCTTACAGTGATTACCAGCATGGCAGACTCTTCTGTAAAGATTGGTGTAGTGTTGGTAAAGATTGTGGCCTTTTTTGCAGTGGCGGCTGTAGCTGGATTTTTATTCTATAAATTCTACGTCAGCTGGTTTGAAAGAAGTGGAAAGGGTATGCATCGTCATTCCATTGTAGTGTTTGTATTTTGTCTGTTAATGTCTTACATTGCAGAAGAATTTTTTGGGGTGGCAGATATCACAGGTGCCTTTATTGCAGGTTTGATTGTCTCCTGTACCCATAAAGAAAAATATGTGTCTGCCAAGTTTGACACATTGTCCTATCTTTTACTGTCACCAGTATTTTTTGCCAGTATTGGACTAAAAGTGGAACTGCCAAAGATGAATCTTACTTTGGTAACCTTTGCAGTAGTGTTGACCGTGGTAGCAATATTGACGAAAGTTGTGGGCTGTGGTATTGGTTCTTTGCTATGCAAATATGAAATGATGGATAGTATCCGTATTGGTGTGGGAATGGTATCTCGAGGAGAGGTAGCCTTGATTGTGGCAAGTAAGGGAGCGGCTGTAGGACTGCTGGGAAGCAATTTCCTTGGACCGGTAGTCATTGTGGTTTTGATTACTACCATTATTACCCCTATTTTACTAAAGATTGTATATCGGGATGGAAAGCACGAGATTCAGGAAAAAACGGTGGAAAATGGCTTTGGTCAGGGATTTGAACGGTTGGATGATTTGAGAAGAAAATAAAAAGATATGAGTCTCAAAAGCTCCAGATATTCTTAGGAATATCTGGAGCTTTTTGTATAATTTGAAAAATTTGATACAAAATATGTATATGAGAATTGCTGCATTGTATTTAAGCAATTTATTATATTGTAAGCATAGGTAATTGATAAATGATTTTATCAGTTCCTGTGGATAACTCTCCCCTATATAAGGAGAGAAAAACGGTCAGTATTCAGAATTGT
>CACXGE010000138.1 GCA_902767135.1 uncultured Lachnospiraceae bacterium
ACAATTCTGAATACTGACCGTTTTTCTCTCCTTATATAGGGGAGAGTTATCCACAGGAACTGATAAAATCATTTATCAATTACCTAAATAACGATAATGGGTACTCACTGCCCTTGCCAGGCAGTATTTACTAAATGAGGTTTCCCCAACCCCACAATCCCTTAAGGCATCCTTTATGTAGCTAAGCAAAAATCCGTTAAATTTCACTTCCAACACTACTACATAGGGATCCCACACAGGATATTCCACCAATTTTTCATCAAAGATATCAAAGTTGCTTTCCGTACCTCTCATATGATGGTCAAAGGTAATACGAATGTTGTTTCCATCCGCCACGAAGGCTTTTCGCTGGTAATCCACCACCGTTTTGGGCAAATAGCACATAGAATTCATCAAGCTGTAACATTCCACCGCAAAATCATCCTCATATTTCAACAAGACGCTGTAATTTCTCTTAATAATTTCTCTGGCATCCTCTTTTGAAACAATCAAAGAACGTTTTTTTTGCAATTCCCCTTGTTTTTGCTTCATTTCTAAGGCCGCAGATTGTTGCTCTGCCCTGTAGGTACGAAGTCGTATTTTTCTGCGAAGTTCCACACCAGATACTTTGTCGTCAAAATCTTTATCGTCAATGGTATCAAAATACAATGACCTGATATGATATCCTTCTCCCTGGTTGTGTTTATCTTCCACAAGAAACTGTGACAGATAATGACTCAACCTATAATATTGGTCTAAACTTAGCAGATATTTCTTTTCCTGGCGAAATACCTCATTCACCTGCTAACACCTCCCTTGTTGCATTGTACTCGTGAAAGGCGTATCCAAAAAAGCTATCCGGATATGCTTTTTCCACCTTTTTCGCGCTTTCCTTTACTGCTTCGCTTCCCTCATGATAATACGTATTGCTTTCCCTTAAATCATAAACTCCCGGCTTCTGCATTTCATAAATAATGACAGCCGTTTTATTATATCGGCCACAAAGGCTCATTTCTGTAGATATCTGTCCAATTTCATTTCGCTTAAGATAGTTCATGATAGCAATAAAATCGCATCCGCTTTTTATTAATTCTTCTAATAATTCCCCTTTCCCATTTTCCTCATAATAGAAGGGAATACATACCCCAAAGGTAAGGTGTTCTTCCCTGGCCTTTTCATAGGCAGATTTCATAGCCGATACGTAAGTTGTCATAGTGTCCACTTCATCTATTTTCCATTCTTCTGTTATATGTGGTTCCACATCCATTAAGACCCCGGCAATCAAGTCCTCCTCCTTTGAAATTTCTTTCCACTGCTGTATCTGTGTTAGTTTCTTCTTCATATGGGCGCCATCTGCTTCCAATCCGTAAGAGGGCTCACCAAGCAATGCATACACAGCAATTTTTCTCTTCTTTGCATCCTGCAGAAAGGATAAGACCATTTCCCTTTCTTTTTCGGTATATTTTGGAATATTCTGATACAATATATGCAGCCCCAATTTGTCCATAGTCTCAAAAAGTTCCTTTCTGTTTTCTTCTTCCATAACATCCCTCTCCCAGGAAAACAAAGCATTCTGTTTCCCCTTTTTCTCCTGCTTCTTATGCGTATGAAATATACAAAAAGTTATCCCCAGAATTAACATCAGACCAATCATTATGATAAAAACAATCGGTTTTGTTTTCTTCATATTTTCTCTTCTCCTTTCCCATCCCCTCTGTATTTCCCAACCGGACACAAAAAAGGACGCATATACAAAGTATATATGCATCCTTTCCGGTTATCAACCTCTTCTTTTAATTTAGTTGTTTGTCAATTTCTGTGAAATCAATATACAAATCATCGTATCTATTTACTTTAACAGTGGAATAGAAATCATATTGCACACTTAAAATATTTCCTTCTATTGTGATTCGCTACGTATCATGTTGCCAATTAGCGTATAAAGTTTGTAAATACTTTCTGTTCTGCTTCTGGCTGTGGAACTCCTGCGGCCTTACCAGCTTCTATACTCTTTAACAACCATGCCATGTTCTTTCCAATGGTCTCCATAATCTGGACTCCCTCTTTGTCCTGCAAAACCTCTTCCGGCTTATTTCCATGTACCATGCTCCAGTATCTTGAAGATACCACCGGCATCTGATTGTATAAGAAATACTTATTTAATACATCCAATGTAGCTGTGGTTCCGGCCCTTCTGGCTGATGCAATCGCAGCCGCCGGTTTAAATCTCAAATCGGCTTCTGCCACACCAAACAATCTGTCAAGAAACGCAACCACTTCTCCGGATGGAGATGCATAATACACAGGTGAGCCAACAATAAATCCATCTGCTCCCTTTATGGCATCTGCTACTTCCTTTACCACTTCATTCATTTCACCATTGACCGCTTTTTCTCCCACGTGAAAGATTTGTGTTTCCACACCTCTTTCGTTTAAGGTCTTAGAAATTACCTCAAGAGCAGTAAATGTACAGCCCTTCTCTCTTCTACTTCCATTTACAAGTACTACCTTCATAATTTTTTATTCTCCTTTTTGGTTTGCACTGTATCATTAATATGTACCATTCTTTGTTTTTATGCCAGAATTCCTGGTATAGACAAATCTGGTATAGACAAATTTTATTTTGGCACCACAATTTTTCCCGCAACGGCACAGGCTGCTGCTGACTTAGGGGATGCCAAAAAGATTTCCACTTTGGAAGTTCCCATTCTTCCTAAGAAGTTACGGTTATTTGTGGCAACCACTACTTCCCCATCGGTAAGGATTCCACCTGTTCTGCCACAGCACAGTCCACAACTTGGATGTGTGATAATAGCTCCCGATGCTGCCAGGGTTGCAATGGTTCCATTTTTCATTGCTTCGAGATAAATCTTTCTACTTGCCGGGGTGACAATCAGCTTTACAAATGGAGCAATCTGCTTATCCTTCAACACTTCTGCTGCTGCCATTAAGTCCTCTAAACGCCCATTGGTACAAGAACCAATAAATACCTGGTCAATCTTTTTTCCTTCCAACGCAGCAACCGGCTTTACATTGTCTACATTAGAAGGGCACGCCATCACCGGGACAAAATCCTCTGCTTTGTAATTCAAGACCTGGCAATAAACTGCATCTTTATCCCCAACCAAATCTCTTTCTCTATCTGTCAATTCCATTTCACAGTACTGGGCTGTCTTTTCATCGGGAGTGAAAAGTGCACATTTTGCACCTGCTTCAATTGCCATATTAGACATAGACATACGGGAGGCAACAGACATATTTTCCACTGTATCTCCAGCAAATTCCAATGCCTTATATGTTGCCCCATCTGCACCTAGATCTCCAATGATTTTTAAAATAATATCTTTTGCCATAACATTCTTTGGCAGTTTGCCTGTAATGTTTACACGAATGGTTTCCGGCACACGAATCCACATAGTTCCTGTTCCCAAGATACTTGCCATTTCAGTATATCCAATCCCTGAGGAGAAAGCACCTACGCAACCATAGGTGGTGGTATGACTGTCTGTACCAAATACAATGTTTCCCGGTTTTACATACCCGGCTTCGGTCATTAACTGATGGCAGATTCCATCCGCCCTATGTATATTTTTCATTCCATACTTTTCTACAAATTCATTCCCCACCTTGAAATGTCTGGTATCATCTACCTGACTGGCAGGTACTAAATGGTCATAAATCAATACCACTTTGTCCGGATCCCAAAGTTTTGTAAATCCCATTTCTTCAAACTTGGAAGCCACAAAAGGAATAAAAATATCATGAATCATTACCCTGTCAACATTGACAGTTACAATATCTCCAGGTTTCACTTCTTTCCCTGTATTATTTCTAACGATTTTTTCTATAATTGTTGAACCCATATTTTCCTCCTAGTCTAACCCATTCAACTTACGCATTGCTTTTACCAATCCACCTGCATTGATAATATCCATAAGATTATCCGGCAAAGCTGCAATTTCATACTTGTTTCCATTGTATTCTATGGACTCATTTAAGGTTACCGTAATTTCATCCCCCTCAGAAACCACATCACGGAGCTTATCATTTTCAATTAATAAAAGCCCATTGTTAATTGAATTACGGAAGAAAATTCTTGCAAAGGATTTGGCAATCACTGCCTTTATGCCCAAGGCTTTGATGATTTCCGGAGCCTGTTCTCTTGAGGAACCACAGCCAAAATTCTTTCCTGCTACAATGATATCGCCCGGCTTTACCTGCCCTGCAAGTTCAGGACGCAAGGGAGAAAATGCGTAGGGTGCCATATCATTTACCGTCTTTAACGCAAGATACTCCGTAGGAATGATAATATCCGTATCAATATCATCCCCTAATACCCAGATTTTTCCACTAAACTTTTCCATTCATCTGACCTCCTAAACCATATCTGCTGTGGCAATTTCGCCTTTGATTGCTGATGCTGTCACTGTCTGGGCACTTGCCAGGTAAACAAAGGAATCCTTGTGTCCTGCACGCCCTTTAAAATTACGTGTTCCCGTGGAAATCAGCACTTCATTTTCACCAATGACTCCCTGACAGCTACCCCAGCATACACTGCAGTTAGGATTCATAACAATAGCTCCTGCCTCCACAAAGATCTGCAGTAATCCTTCCTCCAATGCCTGTTCGTACACTGCCTTGCTGGCTGGCACTACCAAAAAACGTACCAGTGGATGAACTTTTTTCCCTTTGATAATAGCAGCACCTGCCCGTAAATCTTCGATTCTACCATTGTTACATGAACCTAAGAACGCTTCATCAATGTGGGTTCCCACACATTCTTTGGCATCTACCACACTGTCTACAAAATGAGGCTTTGCAACAATTGGATTGATAGTAGACAAATCGATATTATAAACTTTGGCATACTTGGCATCTTCATCTGGTAAGAATACATGCTTAGGCTCTCTTCCGTGCTCTCTTAAGTAATTTAATGCAACATCATCCACTTCCATAAGTGCTGTCTTTGCTCCCGCTTCCACGCAAAGATTACAAATCGCAATTCTTCCACTCATATCAATGGTATGTAAGCCCTCACCGCCAAACTCCATAGCCGCATAATTTGCTCCATTGGCACCAATCATACCAATGATAGTAAGGATTAAATCTCTGGCATATACACCTTCTCTTAGCTTTCCGGTCAGGTTAAAACGAAGGGTTTCCGGCACCAGTACCCAGGATGTTCCAGTAACCATGGCGTACAAGTAATCTGTACAACCTACTCCGGTACCAAATGCACCCACTGCACCATAGGCACAGGTATGGCTGTCCGCACCAAAAATAAGTTCTCCTGAGGTTACATGGTTTTCCATCATAATCTGATGACATACCCCTGCTCCCTCATAAAAAGTAATGCCATTTTCCTTTGCAAAATCTCTCATTTTCTTATGGGAAGCTGCTGTTTTTACACTGTCACAAGGCACATTGTGGTCTACTATCCACACTAATTTATTGACATCTGCAATTTTGGGATTTTTTAATTTATTGTACATATCAATGGTAAGATGAGTGGTTCCATCATTACTCATTAACCGATCAAGTTCTACCGTATGAATATCTCCTGGCTTTACCTCATTTACTTTTGCTGCAGCCGCAATAATTTTTTCTGCAATTGTCATTCCCATCTTTAGTCCTCCTTATTCAATGAAGCAATCAAGCCACCCTGGTCTAAAATCCCCTGCATATATGCGGGAAGCTTGGTACACTCGTACTCTTTTCCATTTACTTTTACAATTCCTTCCTCCATGGAAAGTTCCATTTCATCTCCTGAATTTACGTTTTCGTGTAAATCCTTACATATGATAACCGGAAGCCCAATGTTAATGGCATTTCTATAAAAAATTCTGGCAAAAGATTTTGCAATTACCGCTTTTACCCCCAAAGCTTTTAATACACTTGGTGCCTGCTCTCTGGATGAGCCACATCCAAAATTCTCTGAAGCAACCACAAAATCTCCCGGTTTTACGTTCTTTGCAAACTCCGGGTCCAGTGATTCAAAAGTGTATATTTTCATTTCGTCAATTGTTGGAAATAACAGATACTGTGACGCTATAATCTGGTCTGTATCCACGTCCTGCTGGAATTTAAAAATCTTTCCCATTTGTATTCCTCCACTTTCTTTTTTTATATTATTTATTCATATCCCTTATCATAGCATATCTTCTGGAAGTTTTTCAAGTGTGGAATGGGGTCGCATCCCATGGAAGGGGGTCGCATCCCACTTAATGCTGTAACATATTCTCAATAAAAATCCCATATCCCTTAGTAGGATCATTTACAAACACATGGGTCACGGCGCCGATGAGTTTCCCATCCTGGATAATGGGACTTCCACTCATCCCCTGCACAATGCCCCCGGTCTTCCCTATCAGTTCCGGGTCAGTGACTCTTAACACCATTTGTTTCTTTTCATTATCTCCATACTGTATCTGCATAATCTCCACCTGATACTGTTTTAACTCATCCTGTAATTTACACTGTATCAAGGCAGGCCCCTTTTTTACTTCCCAGGAATATCCTACTTTTAACCATTCTCCCTCTGCCTCTTCCTTTAACTTCTCATCTGCCTGTCCAAAAATACCACAGGTGCAGTTTTTTTCAATATTTCCCAGCTTTGTGGTCTGATTGTAGTATATCATTCCCTCCAGAGCGCCAGGTTTTCCTGCTTTCCCGGAATGAATATCAAAAATCTTGGTTTCATATAATTCCCCCATAGACAAATCCATCAAAGTACCTGTGTCCACATCGTTCACTCCATGTCCCAGACCACCAAATTTTCCGGATTTCGTCATGTAAGTAAGCGTTCCTATGCCCTGTGCATCATCTCTTACCCACACCCCAATTTTCTTTTCATGACTGTCAGACTCCACAATGGGAACAGTTACTTCCACCAGTTCCCCTTGCCTGCGAATAGTCAATACTGCACTCTCTTTGCTGTTATGAATCTCTTCAATCAATTCTTCCTTTGTGTCTATAGATACCCCGTTGACTTTTTCAATATAATCCCCTGAAATCACCTTTTCTTTTGCCGGTTCCACCAGTTCCCCGTTTTCCCGACTTACCTGACCACTGCCCAATACCATCACCCCATCTGTCTCCAGATAAATTCCCACAGGTATCCCCAGTGCTTTTACATTATTTTCATTGACAACGTGCACAGCAACGTTTTTGACCGGTATGACCCCAAAAAGAGAACACTTCATTTCATAGCTTCCAGTTTCTCCGGTATGAACTGTAATCTGCTGATTCAAATTCAACGGTTTCGTTCCAATGGTTGCCATCACTGGCACGGAAAGCTCTAACTTTACATTTTCCGTACTATTGCTGGTAAAATGTAATTCGTCCGGTATGGCTGATTTTATCAGATAAACTCCATAACCCATTGTAAAAATAACACCAAAGACCAGTAAACCTTTTAGAAATTTTCTATACGCTTCCACAACCATACCTCCATTTTTTATACAAAAAAAGTATACCTTTGGGTATACTTTTTGTTTCTTTTAGTATGTGGAATCTGTAAAAAACAAATCATACATTTTTTGCTAATTCTTTCATTTCCCTTGCATTTTGTAACGTAGTTTCCGTGATGGAAACTCCCCCTAGCATTCTCGCTATTTCTTCTATCTGTGCGTCTTTTGAAAGTTCTCTGACAGATGTAATGGTTTTATCCTGTTTTACCGTTTTTTCTATGACAAAATGACTGTCTGCCATAGCCGCAATCTGTGGCAAATGGGTGATACAAAGCAGCTGATGATTTTTTGCAATCACTGCCATTTTTTCAGAAACTTTTTGGGCGGTACGTCCGCTGATTCCCGTATCGATTTCATCAAAAATTAAAGTATCAATCTCATCATGGTCTGCCATAACTGTTTTGATAGCCAGCATAATTCTGGAAAGTTCTCCTCCGGATGCTGTGCTTTGCAAAGGTCTTAAGGGCTCTCCCACATTGGTTGCAATCATAAACTGTACTGCATCTATCCCATTCTTGGTAAAGTCTGCCAATCTTTGGAACTCAAAGGTCAGTTCCGTGTTTAAAAAATTTAAATCTGATAAGTGAATTTTTACCTCTTCGCACAATTTTTTTCCAAACGTTCTTCGAATCTTGCTCAGTTCTTCTGAAATTTCTTCCAACCCTTTTCTCGATGCTGCATATTTTTCAGATAGCCCTTTAAGGTAAGCGTCGTAATCGATACATTCTTCTAGTTTTTTACATTTTTCTTCTTTGTATGCAAGAATATCTTCAATGGTTCTTCCATATTTTGCCTTTAGTTGATTGATAAGGTTTAATCTATCCTCTGTCTGGCTAAACTCTTCCTCGCTGAATTCCAACTCTTCTAAATACTGGGCAATGTCTCTATTAAAATCATTGAGCAGACCATCAATTTCTATTAACTGGCTTTTTTGTTCCGATAGTTTTTCCACATCCTGAGGCAGGGATTCCATAAGTTTGACACAGTTTCCCAATAATTCTCCAGCACTTTCCCGGCTTCCATATCCTGTAATCTGATGAACCTGTCCCAACACCTCTACAATCTTTCGACTGTTGTTCATAAGGCGAAACTGGGATTCCACCTCTACATCTTCCCCCACTTTTAATCCGGCTTCCTCAATTTCTTTTACCTCAAATTCCATAAAAGAAATTTCTCTCATACGTTTTTCTTTATTTTCAGATGCATCCTCATACTCTTTTTTTATTTTCTGATAATCCTGAAATCGCTGTATCAACTCTTTCTTGATTTCTGCAGCCTGCTCTCCGACATACTCATCCAGAATATCCAGATGTTTATTCTGGTTTAACAATAATTGTTGCTCATGCTGACCATAAATATCAATGAGAATCTCTGATACCTGCTGCAGTGCCTTGATGGTTACTGTCTCGCCGTTAATTCGATTACTCCAGCGCCCATTCTGGTATTTTCTGGATAGAATCATCTCATCTTCTTCCACTAAAAATCCAAGCGCATTCAGTTTTTCTCTCTGATTTTTTCTGTTGACAGAAAACACCGCCTCCACATACAAGGGTTTCTCCTTATCCTTAATGGCGGACTGTTCTAATTTTCCTCCAAATGCCAGATTGAGAGAGCCAAGGAGCATAGATTTACCTGCTCCGGTCTCCCCTGTAAGAATGTTTAACCCTTCCTTAAAGGTAACTTCTGCCGAATCAATAAGTCCTAAATTCTTTACATTTAAGTCCAACAACATAACTTTCTCTTCTCCCTCTATTACGATTTTGAATCATTACCTATTTTGCTACAATTCTGCGTATTTTTTCCATAACTATTTTGGTATCTTCCACACTGCGAATGGCACACATGATGGTGTCATCCCCTGCAATACATCCCACCACCTGATGCCATTTCAATGCATCAATCGCCGCCGCAACTGCCATTGCCATACCTGCCACTGTCTTAATCACCAAAATATTCTGTGCCATATCCATAGAAAGAAAACCGTCCTTTAACACCCGCATATATTTCTCCGAAGTTGCATCCTGGGTCTGAAATAAAGCGTATTTGGACCCTTTCTTTCCTGAAGATACCTTAGTTAAGTTCAGCTCTCTGATATCTCTTGAAACGGTTGCCTGCGTTACCTGAAACCCGGCTTCCTTCAATCTTTCTGCCAATTCCCCCTGTGTCTCTATATCATAGATGGCAATCAGTTCCACAATTTTGGCCTGTCTACTGCTTTTCATACTATTCTCCTAACTTTCGGCGCAATGTTTCTAAGAAACTAATCTGGCTTAATTTCAACATCTTCACTGTACTCTTTGCCCTAGCGATACACACAGCTTCCCCTGACTTTAGATGAAAGGTAGAGTCCCCATCAAAAACAGCCTCTGCCGTTTCTGATTCTTCTTTTCTTCCCGGGCCAATCTCTACACAAATATGGTCGTTTCCATCTAACACAATACTTCTGGTATTTAATGTGTGGGGACAGATGGGTGTAATCACAATAGAGCTTGCTGAGGGTTTCACAATCGGACCTCCTGCAGACAAATTGTACCCTGTGGAGCCTGTTGGCGTTGCAACAATCACACCATCTGCCTGATATGAGTGGAGATATTCTCCGTTGACGTAAATGCGATACTCCACCGTCCGCAGCTTTCCAACCCTTGTAATTACCACATCATTTAAGGCTACTGCTTTTCTCTCTGCCTTCCCCTGTGGCAGTGTAGTCCCCTCTAACATCATTCTCTCTTCAATCATATACTCATCTGACATTAATTTATCCAGTGCCGGATAAATCTGAGAGGTCTCCACCTCTGTAAGATATCCAAGGGTTCCCAGATTCACCCCCAGCATAGGAATATCTGTCTTCAGGACTCCATGAGCTGCCCGAATAAAAGTCCCGTCTCCACCAATGACAAGAATACACTGGGTATCCTTAGGTATATTCTCACTAGAGATATTGTTGGAAGTATCCGTTACCACAGTGGCTCCCGCTTGTTTTAAATATTTTTCTATTTCCTCTGTCACCTGCAGTTTTTCGTCTTTCTGCAAATTTGCTAAGATATAAAACTTATCCATTATTTTCTCCTTGTGCCCTTGAAGGATTTAAATGAAATCAATCCAAGTCTGCATGGGCAGCATCCACAACCTGTTGAATCTTTGCAAAATCAAACTCCTGTGGTTCATCTTTCTGAATATGTAGCAGATACTCAATGTTACCTTCTGGTCCTTTTACCGGGGAATAGTCCAGGTTTAACACATGAAATCCATGTTCTAATACGAACCCAATGACCATTTCAATCACTTCCCGATGTACGGATTTCTCTCGGACCACGCCCTTTTTTCCCACTTTTTCTCTCCCTGCCTCAAACTGTGGCTTAATCAGACAAACCATCTGTGCCTTATCTGCTAGCAGCTGATAGGCAGGAATCAAAACCTTGGTAAGGGAAATAAAAGAAACATCCACAGAGGCAAATCCTATTTCTTCTCCAATATCTTGGGGGGTTACATATTTGATATTGGTCTTTTCCATGCAGATGACCCGGTCATCCTGACGAAGCTTCCAGGCAAGCTGTCCATGTCCTACATCCACCGCATATACCTTCACTGCTCCATTTTGCAACATACAATCTGTAAACCCTCCAGTGGAGGAACCGATATCCATACAAACTTTGCCTTCCAATGCCACATCAAATACATTCACTGCCTTCTCCAGCTTTAATCCACCACGGCTTACGTATTTTAATGTGCTGCCTTTGATTTCAATATTCACTGTGTTTTTCTCCGGATCAAAGGTAGTTCCCGCTTTGTCCTCTCTTTGCCCATTGACAAATACATTTCCCGCCATAATAATGGCCTTTGCCTTTTCTCTGGACTCTGCTAAATTTCTTTTTACCAATAAAACGTCTAATCTTTCTTTCATCTTATCCTACAAACCTATAAATGCTGAGACAATTCTTCCCGTAATTGCCTCTGTATCAATACCTACTTCTTTTTTCAACAAATCCACATTGCCATGCTCTACATAATCATCCGGAAGCGCCACAATCTCCACCTTCACATCCAACTGTTTTTCCGAGGCAAAGACAGCCACCTGCTCCCCAAAGCCACCATGTCGTATCCCTTCCTCCATTGTGACAATCAGTTTATGCTCCTTAGACAATTCTACTATCTTTTCCTCATCAAAGGGTTTGGCAAATCTGGCATTCACAAGGGTACAGTTGTATCCAATGGCTTTTAGTCTGTCACGCACCAGCTTTGCGGTCTTAACCATACTTCCAAAGGCAACCAGTGCAATCTCATCTTCGTCGTATAAAACCTCGCTTTTCCCAAGTCTTATGGGCGTTCTATATTCCTCAAATCCATCGTAAGCCTCCCCTCTGGGATAACGAATGGCAATGGGGCCATCAAACTCCACTGCAAACTTCATCATATCTGACAACTCCCATTTATTTTTGGGAGCCATAATATGCATATTGGGAATACCCATCAAAAAAGAAATATCAAAGATACCCTGATGGGTTTCTCCGTCACTTCCAACCAATCCAGCCCTATCAATAGCAAAGACAACAGGCAGATTCTGAATACATACATCATGTATCACCTGGTCATATGCTCTTTGTAAAAAAGAGGAATACAACGCCACAATGGGCTTCATTCCTGCTGCGGCTAACCCGGCTGCAAACGTTACTGCGTGTTCCTCTGCAATTCCCACATCGAAAAAGCGCTCCGGATAGGTATTCCGAAACCGCTTCAGCCCTGTTCCATCCGGCATGGCGGCGGTAATAGCCACCACCTTTTCGTTTCTCGCACCTAATTTTACCATAACGGTAGAAAACACATGGGTGTATCCCGGCTTTTTCTTTCTGGCAATTGGCAGTCCTGTATCGATATCAAAAGGTTCTGTTCCATGGAATCGGGAAGGGTGGCGCTCTGCCGGTTCATATCCATGACCTTTATGGGTTAATACGTGAACCAGAACCGGACCTTTTACCTTTTTCGCTTCCTTAAAAACCTTGACTAATTTTTCCAGATTATGACCGTCCACAGGTCCTAGATACTTAATTCCCATATCCTCAAAGAACATTCCTGGGACAACTAACTGCTTGATACCACTCTTTATCTTATTCAGATTTTTAATTACCCTATCTCCTCTTGCTGATTTTTTGGAAAGGGTATTTGCAACACTTTCCTTAAACCCATTATAAGCCTCTGCCGTACGCAGATTCCCAAGATAGGAGTTCATTCCACCAACATTTTCTGAAATGGACATATTATTGTCATTTAATATAATCAAAAAATTACTTTTTAATCTGGATGCATTGTTTAATGCTTCATAGGCCATTCCACCAGTCAAAGCTCCATCCCCAATGACAGCCGCCACATGATAGTCTTCCTTTTTGATTTCTCTGGCCTCCACATAACCTAATGCCGCTGAAATAGAAGTGGAACTGTGTCCTGTATCAAAGCAATCACAATCGCTTTCCTTTCTTTTGGGGAAGCCACTCATTCCACCATATTTTCTCAACACATCAAAACCTTCCCTACGCCCGGTAAGGATTTTATGGGTGTATGCCTGGTGACCCACATCCCAGACAATCTTATCCTTTGGCAAATCCAGCACCAAGTGCAACGCCATGGTCAACTCTACCACCCCTAAATTTGATGCCAGATGTCCCCCTGATGTACTAATTTTCTCTATTAAAAATTTTCGAATCTCACCGGATAACTCTTTTATTTCTTCTTTTTCCAGTTCCTTGATATCATTCGGTTTCTGTATACGTTCTAAGAACATAAAACTACCCTCTTCCTACTTCTTCCTAGTAATCAAAGACTTTACAAGTTCAAGGAAAAACTCCTTTTCCCCGGAAAAACCATCTATGGTTTTCATTGCACGCTTTGATATTTCCTCCACATCTGCCTTTGCACTTTCTAAGCCCTTGAACGTAACATAAGTGGTTTTGTGATTCTTCTCATCGCTAAATACAGGTTTTCCCAATTCCTCTGTGGTACTGGTCACGTCTAAAATATCATCCTGAATCTGAAAAGCAAGTCCAATATCTGCCCCTACCTGTTCCATAATCTGAACATCTTTTGATGATGCACCTGCCAAAATAGCTCCAATCATTACCGATGCCTGAATTAATGCACCTGTTTTCATTCTATGAATCGCCTGGAGTTTTTCCATGGAAATTTCCATTCCCTCTGATTCCACATCCACAACCTGACCACCGATCATCCCGTAAATTCCCGCTTTGTTTGCCAGCACCTGCAACGCCTTTGGAATCCCTGGATGATTCTCTAGGTCAAAACTTGACAAAGCTGTTTCAAAGGCGTAATTTAGCAAAGCATCCCCTGCCAGAATTCCCATAGCGTGTCCATACACAATATGCGTAGTCTTTCTTCCTCTGCGATATTCATCATCGTCCATTGCCGGCAAATCGTCATGGACTAAGGAATAGGTGTGTATCATTTCCATTGCCGCCATAAACGGTTCCATCACCTTTCCCTCTCCACCAAACAGACGATAACTCTCCAGCATCAGCATAGGGCGTACTCTTTTTCCCCCTCCCATCAGGCTATACTCCATGGCTTCCATAATCCTCTCCTGGAATCCATCTTTTGGTGGAAGATATTTTTTGAGTACGGTTTCGATATAAGAAATTCTTTCTTCCATTTCCTGCTTAAAATTCATCCAGTTCTCCCTCCCGATTCAACTGCATAACTTTCTTTTCCACTTTATCTAATTTGTCATTGCAGACCTTTAATAATTTCATCCCCTCGGAATAAACTTTAAAAGCTTCTTCTAAGGATATGTCTTTGTCTTCCAGTTTTGATACTTTTTCTTCTAACTCCTCAAATATGGATTCTATTGTCTTTTCTTTTCCTGCCATCTTTTCTATATCCCTTTCCTATCTGTTCAGCCCCTTCCAGATAGAAAGCAAAAACCTTGGCGGAATCGTGACTGCTGAACAGTTGTATCACTTCTATGATTCTATGATTCTATGATTTTCTAGATTTTCCATGGGTTAGAGGCTCTAGCGAAAGCACTTCGGTCTGAATTTTTCCATCTGTCACATAGATATCCAGACAATCTCCCTTTGTCACTTGTTTGATACTAGATACATTTCGATTTTCCTTTGCCACATAGGAGTATCCCTGATTTAACTTTGCAGTAGGAGAAAGTCCGTTGAGTTTTTCAATGTAAACAGCCAGTTGGTATCTGTGTTTTTCCAAAATACGTTGCATAATTCCTGACATTTTTTGCTCCAGAGACAGTGACATCATCCTCTTCTCCCTGATTTGATTTTCAGGACTTAGCAAACGGAATCTATTTACAAAACTATCATAGATATGTCGCTTGTACTCTATCTGAAAATCCAATCCTGCCTTTAATCTTCTCCGCAACTCATCCATTCTCTCTTCTACCAGACCAAAGTCAAAGACTGCCAGCTCCGCCGCAGCCGAAGGTGTTGGGGCCCTTAAATCCGCCACAAAATCCGCGATGGTAATATCCGTTTCGTGTCCCACCGCCGAAATGACTGGAGTATTACAGTGAAAGATTGCTCTGGCTACCTTTTCTTCATTAAAGGCCCACAAATCTTCCATAGAACCGCCTCCTCGGCCCACAATGATTACATCCACACCATACTCATCCAGGATTTCTATTCCCTCCACAATACTGTCTGAGGCACCTTCCCCCTGCACAAGGGCAGGATATAAAATCAACTGCACATATGGATTTCTTCTGCTGGCAATCTGTATGATGTCCCTTACCGCTGCCCCTGTTGGAGCGGTGACAATACCCACTGTTTTGGAAAATTCTGGTATGGGTTGTTTGTACTCATCCTCAAACATCCCCATCTCTGACAATTCCCTTTTAAGAGCCTCAAACTTAAGAAATAGTTCCCCGGCTCCATCTAGCACAATCTGATTGGCATAAAGCTGATATCTTCCATCTCTCACATAAGTTTCAATTGAGCCTGTTACAACCACCTTCTGCCCTTCCTGCAGCTTAAATTTCAACCCCGTCCTTTTTGACGCAAACATAACCACTGCCAAGGTGGCGTTGCTGTCTTTCAGGGTAAAATAAATATGTCCCGATGAATGATACTTACAGTTAGACACTTCACCCTTTACCATAATTTTTGCCAGGAAGAAATCCTGTTCAAACATTCTTTTTATATATTGATTTACCTGTTCTACTGAATATGCATTTGCCATAGGTCCACCTGATGATACGGAATCGTTCCTTTCGTTACTGTGTACAGTAGCTTTTTTACTTTATGTTTACAATTTTTCCCAGAATTCCATTGATAAATGCTGGGGAGTCATCTCCACCAAACTTTTTTGCTAACTCCACCGCTTCGTTGATTGCCACCGGAGTGGGCACCTCATCGTCAAACAAAACCTCAAAGAGTGCAAGACGCAAAATAGTCAACTCTACTTTTCCCATTCGTTGAATCGTCCAGCCCTCCGCTGCCTCTTCAATTTTACCATCGATTTCAGGAAGTCTATTGGTAATTTGTCTGTACTTTTCCTGAATAAAATCCTGACTCTTTCCACTAATTACAGAAGCACCCTCCAATGGAATGTCGTCAAAGTATAAGTTCATCTGTTCTAGCATATCCTCTTCTTTGTTGAACTCCACCCGGAACAATAGTTTAAAGATATTTTCTCTCAATTCACTTCTCTTCATTTTAATTCTAATTTCCTCCTGTATTCTCTCACTTTCCAGCTTGTGCTTACGTCAAATCGTAAATTTACGAAAGGGATTAACCCTTGATGAGTCAATCCCTTATATTATTTTACTGTCACTGCGGTATAACCGTTCAGCCAAAGGCTATACGGTTACAAAATCGGGCAATGCTTACGCATGCAAAATTGCCCGATTTTTGTTAAATACACATTTTCGCACGGTCAGTGCAGTAAAGCACAGACCTGCCTGAACTGTGGCACCACATTCCCATTATGCACAGTAACACTATTTTTCCTGAGCCATATCAACACCCGCAATACGAATATTTACACTGACAACTTCTAACCCTGTCATATTTTCAATTGCACTCTTAACCTTATCCTGTACAATTTGACTTGTCTTGGGGATGCTGTATCCATAGGAAAGATTCAATGCCAAATCTACCTTTACTTTGTTGTTATTTACAACTACCTTTACACCTTTTGACAGGTTCTTCATTCCCAATCTGCTTACCAATTCATTGGTTACGTTGCCTGCCATAGATGCAACACCCTTCACTTCTGTTGCTGCCAGACCGGCAATAATCGCAACAACCTCGTCTGCAATGGTAACCATTCCCTTTTGACTGTCCTGATGAATTGTATAAACATTTCTGTCTTCTGCCATGCTGCTACCTCCATTCATTTTCATTGTCCAAACTACATTAACCATAGTATATCAGATAAATTTTGATTTGCCAACTTAGTTTTTAGGATTTATCATCCCAAAAAATACTGATACATCGCAAATCCTCATCCTGTGAGTACTGGATTTCCGTCTGATCTTTTAAAATCTTAAAAACATTTTCCTGTGTGAATAAATAATCCACAAAACTTTCATATAATAGATTATTGTCACATTTTAAATGAATTACACATTCACCTTTCTGTGCAGCCTCAATAAACTGCATTTTTAACTGTGTTTTATCTAAAGTGGTATAGTAGTTCCCCTCCTTGATAAAGTAATTGTCATCATACTGTGTACAACTTGGCAATTCAAAATCGAAATCCACAGTGTGGCTTTCCTCCATTTCTTTATCCGTCATGCCAAAATACTTATAAGAAACATCCCATTTTACCTGATTTTTTCTGGTGTCATCTATTACATAGTTTGGCTCACCCCAGGTAATATCAAACTGATAATAATTTCCATCCATCTTCACCAGATTCCATGCGTGAGGCTGTTTTGACTCCTTGCTCTGGGCAGTACCAGTGACAAGTATATTGTCAATACCGGCATGCTTGCATAAATACTGAAAAGCCTCTGCGTACCCTTGGCATACCGAAGTTCCATATACAAACACACTGACTATATTCTGACTTTCCTTTGCCTCTGCATCATAAGAGGTATTTTGGATAATTAAATCGTATGCCTTTTTCACCTTGCTATAATCATCCGTACAGCCTGCCATCTGCGCCAACCAATTGTTCACTTTTTGTTCAATGGCAATCTCATAGTTTGCCTTTTCTCCGGCTGTCATGGTATAAATGGGCGAATATTCCACTTTTACAATTTTGTCTGCCATTTCATAAGGAATCATCTTATATCCCTTCACCCAGAAAAGCTCCGGATTATCAAGCATAACATACTGATGAGCTGTCACCACTTTATCTGCATCATCCGTTCTGATGTCAATGGTTTGTGTCATGCTCTTTAAAGCAGTGTAAATCGTCACATAAATTTCTTGTTCTTCCCGCTCTAACAGTTGATAGCAATAGCCGTTCTCATAAGATGCTTCTACAGCTTTTGCATACTCTGGCACTTCCTTGATTTCCTCCTTATCATTTGCAGAAGAAACCACCACATCTGAAATAATCATACTTCTATCGTTTGACACTATACCTATATTTGATTTTACATATCCTATGAGCACATCATATCTTCCCACCACAAACATTCCCACTACAACGATAAGAAGACCAAGTACCACTCCCACCTTTTTTTTCATATTATTAGCTCCGTCCAAATTCTGATAACACTAAACCTTCGTTTCTGTCCAACGTCATACCAATACTCCAGCTATTTACAAAGAGCAACAAAGGTCTGCCCTTTAAATCAGTAATTTTCTTCATATCTGAAGTACCGTTTATCTTGTTTAAATCAATTTCCTCATTTTCAATCCAGCGAATATGTTCGTAAGGAAGATTTTCCAGGCGAATCTCTACATTGTACTCATTCTCCAAACGATATTTTAAAACATCAAACTGTAGTACACCAACCACACCCACAATGATTTCTTCCATACCTGTATTATGCTCCTGAAAAATCTGAATAGCACCTTCCTGAGCAATCTGATTGATTCCCTTTACAAACTGCTTTCTTTTCATAGTATCCACCTGACGAACTCTGGCAAAATGCTCCGGTGCAAATGTGGGAATTCCTTCGTACTCAATCTTTTTTCCAGGCATACATACTGTATCACCGATGGAAAAAATTCCCGGGTCAAACACACCAATCACATCCCCTGCATAAGCCTCTTCAATCACCTTTCTTTCCTGAGCCATCAACTGCTGTGGCTGGGAAAGGCGAAGCTTACGCTGCCCCTGTACATGATACACTTCTTTGTCAGCCTCAAATTTACCGGAACAGATTCTCATAAATGCGATTCTATCTCTGTGGGCTTTATTCATATTTGCCTGAATCTTAAATACAAACGCCGAGAAATCCTCCTTCATCGGATCGATTTTCTCTCCCCCTGCCACTCGTGGCAATGGAGCGTAGGTCATATTCAAAAAGTGTTTCAAAAAAGTCTCCACACCAAAATTTGTCAAAGCCGAACCAAAAAACACAGGAGACAGTTCTCCCTTGGATACCAATTCCTGATCAAACTCAGCACTGGCGCCGTCCAACAACTCTATCTCATCTCGAAGTGTGGCAGCCGCATCCGCTCCAATGTAACGTTCCAATTGGTCACTGTCCAAATCCACAGCAACCTCTTCCCCTTCTTTGGTTCCCTTTTCGGTATCCGAAAACAAGAGGACTTTTTTTTCGCTTCTGTCATATACCCCCTTGAAGCCTTTTCCGGAACCTATGGGCCAGTTAATAGGACACGTGGCTATACCAAGTTCTTTTTCAATTTCATCTAACAATTCAAAAGTATCATTTGCATCTCTATCCATCTTATTGATAAAAGTAAAGATAGGTATATGTCTCATAACACAAACTTTAAACAGCTTTCTTGTCTGTGCCTCCACACCCTTGGATGCATCAATTACCATCACTGCTGAATCTGCCGCCATTAAGGTTCGATAGGTATCTTCTGAAAAGTCCTGATGTCCTGGCGTATCCAGGATATTGATACAGCATCCATCATACTCAAACT
The DNA here is from genome assembly GCA_902767135.1 of uncultured Lachnospiraceae bacterium. Taxonomy (GTDB): domain Bacteria; phylum Bacillota; class Clostridia; order Lachnospirales; family Lachnospiraceae; genus RUG11237. The sequence continues at coordinate 19,487 of CACXGE010000138.1, forward strand.
GCAATACAGAAGAAGTAACCGAGATACCTCTTTCTTTTTCAATTTCCATCCAGTCAGAAACAGCATGTCTTGCTGTCGCCTTACCCTTTACGGAACCTGCCAGATTAATTGCCCCACCGTATAACAAAAACTTTTCTGTTAATGTGGTTTTTCCTGCATCGGGATGTGAAATAATTGCAAAGGTTCTTCTTCGTCCTATTTCCTTACTGTAATCAGCCACTATTCTTCCTCCTATACCCATTTCTTCCTTGTTTCTTGGCACAAAATTCCAATATAAAACCCATTCTACTACAGCCCCTTATTCTTTGTCAAGATGCTGTGGCACATAAGAAAACACAGCAAAGCCCTCTTTGGGAATCTTTGCTGTGTTTTGTTATCCATTTTTAGT
>CACXGE010000139.1 GCA_902767135.1 uncultured Lachnospiraceae bacterium
GCGTTCCCATGAACCGGGTTCGGAGAACCAAAAAGAAAGTTGAAAATAAGGCAAAAAAGTTGTTCCCGTGAACCCGGTAACCAGCCCTAACAAATTTAAACTAGAGGGAGTCTACCTCTTTTTATATGTATGTTCTTATAGGATTTACCTAAAATAATACATTAGGAAGATTAGTTACGAACACAAAGCTGTATCACATTCTAAAGGAATTCTTATACATCTTGTTTTTTGACAAGTTAAAATTTTAAAATAAATATTAATAAATTTAAAGTGGTACTTTAAAAATGTATTGACATACTTTATTTGTTGTGGTAGTATTACATTGCTGGCAAAAATTAAAATATTTAAATTAAAACTTTAAAAATGAATTGAAAAACAAAAGGAAGGTATACACTATGAATGGAAATATTATGAAATTAAAGAAACGTACCAAAGTAGATTATATTTGCTCTTTTATTTGTTCAGGGATTGCTTTTTTTATTACAATTAGTGAGCTTGTTATATTTATCAGTTCTAAGAATCATCCAGAAAGTCGTTTGCTAAATTGTACATATGCTGCATTTATGTTTTTGATTACGTTAATTACAGGATTACTTTTACTTCAAATCCATAGGAACGGACAACCATTTTCTAAGAAAACAGTTAATATGTTAAGAATCCTCGCAGTTACTGTTATGCTTTGCGGTGTGTTTCCAGATGTTATTGTAAGAATTATTGCAAATGCTGTACAGAATAATAGTGCTATGATTCCTGTATCGTTTTTATTGGAGGGAAAAAATCTTGCTATTATGGGTACGGGAGCGGCAATTGGTATTATTTCCGAAATTTTTATATACGGATATGAATTACAGGAAGATAATGATTCAATCGCATAAGGAGGTGAATATCTTATATGGCTATAATTGTTAGACTTGACAGAATGATGGCAGACCGTAAGATGTCACTTAATGAGCTTGCTGAAAAGGTTGATATGACCAATGTTAATCTTTCAAATTTGAAAAATGGTAAAATGAAGGGGGTAAGATTTGAGACAATGAATGCGATTTGTAAGGTTTTAAACTGTCAACCTGGAGATTTATTTGAATACAAAGAAGATAAATATGAATAATAGTAATGAATTGAATAATTTAAAATCAGGTCTATGATTAGAGTGTCTTATTACACGTACTAGAAAAGGTAATGGGTACAGAGAGAATAGAAACAATACAATACACAATCTTAGATTCCAGGGAATTTATAATATAGATACAATTAAGTATTGGAGTAATTTACCAGATTATGTATTTAACAAGGATGTAATGACTCAGAATTGGTTAGAGAATGAGTTTACCAGGTATCACAGGAGTGTTCTTGAAGCCAAGATATATTTTGGAAATAACATTGTGTGCAGTATAGCTACTGAAACAATAGAAAACTCTGATGAATATTTGAATCAAAGTGATGAAGCCGTAAAACAGGATTGTGAAAGCAAAGCCTTTGCAAGGCTTGCGGAAAAAATAAAAAAGAAATTTCCAAGACTGCCAATTATCATCATAGCAGATGGACTGTATGTTACACAGAATGTTTTAAAGATATGCAGGGATTATCATTGGGATTATATCATCCGGTATAAAGAGGGAAGTGCCTCATCCATAGCAAAAGAATACCGTGCACTGCCAGAAAAAGAAACAGTTGGAACCAATATAGAGTATCAGAATAAAGATATGTTTCATGACTTTGATGTAAATCTAATCTATTATCGGGAAAAACGAATAGTAAAAGGCGAAGAGAAAGAGATAAAAAAACTATGTTTACATAAGCTGATGTGGTATGATATTTAAGTGGGAATTTTGGTCGGAAGCCAAATTCCTAAATTTTAATTTAACTTGCCTAGGAGAAATGAAAATGAATGTTTTAATGGTTAATTTACCATTTTCGGGACATACGAATCCAACACTTCCGTTAACTGCTAAGTTGGTGGAAGTTGGGCATAAAGTTACATATGTGAATGCACCGGAGTTTCGTGAAAAAATTGAACATACCGGAGCAACATTTGTTCCATATAAAGATTATCCTGAAAATGAAAGTGAGAAATATAAGAAAAACCATTCTTTTGTAGCAGCATATGACACAGCTATTTCTTTAAAGGAAAAGTTTGACATACTCATTTATGAAATGTTTTTCTATCCTGGTATCGATTTGGCAAAACAGCTGGGAATCCCTTGCGTAAGACAGTTTTCGCAGCTGGCATGGAATGATACTACTTGGAAAGAGGCACCAACAGTGTTCAAAATATCTGCAAAACTTATTGATATGCAGGTGTTGCCAAAGAAAGTTGCAAAAAATAAGGGCTTCTCAAATTTGTGCCTTAAGGATGGAATTATAAAAAGTAAACCGGATTTAAATGTCGTATATGTTCCAAAACAGTTTCAGAATAAAAGTGAAGAGTTTGACGATTCCTATTTATATGTAATTCCTAAACCAGAGGTTAGATCAGGTGATGTGGTGATTCCGTATGAGAAAATGAAGTCACCAGTTGTATATATTTCCCTTGGAAGCATTCTTAGTGATAAGAGTTTTTATAAGAAATGTATCAAAGCATTTGGTGGAAAAGGAGTGTCTGTTGTTTTAAACACCGGAAAAGTGACGCCAGATTCATTAGGAGAAATTCCGGAGAATATATATGCGTATTCATTTGTTCCACAAATAGAAGTACTTTCTCATACAGATGTTTTTCTTACACACTGCGGAATGAACAGTATTAATGAGGCGTTGTGTTTTGGAGTGCCGATGGTTGCTATGCCTTTTATAAATGACCAGGTAACAAATGCTAATCGGCTAGTAAATCTTGGAATTGCAAAAAGAATTCATTCATTTGTGCAAAACACGAATGAAATATATGAGACTGTAATGCAAGTTGTAGCTTCCAATGCAATGAAAGAAAAAGCAATAGAAATGAAAAACGAAATAGATAATCAGATGACATGGGAGAGCATAGTAAGACGAATTGAAAATTTGGTATAGTACGAAAATCCAATTTCTTGAATTAAAGCGCATTATAAGCGAAAGTTGAATAGTATTCTAAAGGAGAATCCGTGTATGAGTATGTTATTTGAGTGTGGAAAGAAAAATTATAAAGTTGACTATCATGGACAAATGAATCGGTTTGACGGAGCAAAAGAGAATTATGTAGAAGGAACTGAGGTAGAAATTTCATATAGTCTTATAGCAACTGATACAGATTATACTTTTTATGTGGATGGGAAGAAAGTAAGTGTAGAGTGGAATAATAAAAAGGGTTATATCATTCGTTTTACTATGCCGGCTCATGATATCGAAGTATATTGTAATGAAAAAAATTCAATGGAAAAGTAAAGTTTTTAGCTCAACCGTATCAGACGGTATTTACTATTATTTTGATAATACGGTGCAATGAGGGGAAAAGGAGTACGAATGAAAACAGTAAAGATTGGTCTTGATAAAGAACAGTATTCTGTATTGGAAAAATGGCTAGAATATCCAAATTCCAGCAAACTAGCTTCAAACCAACCGATTAAGGAAGAGGATTTTTTTGGAGATATACTATATAGTATTTATTCATCGGTTGATGATGGATGGTCGACGCGAGAAATATTGCTCGAAGAAGCGAAAGAAGATATCGAGTTTCTTAGGCTATTAACAGCTAAAGTATATCCGGAAGAACCAGATTTCTTTTTTAGACAACTTGGAGACGAGGAAATAATCTGTAAGCATAATTGTGATATATTAATTGAACTGCAATTATGATTGAGATTTTGAGTGAAAATAAACAGGCAGATTTTGACAATACGGTGCAGGTAAATTCTAATTTTCTTGTTAGATTAAAAAATAGATTGGAGATGGAAGAATGCAAAATTTTGGAATGTCAATGTTATGGTTTTGGGTTTCGTATATTATTGTTACACTGATAGGAATTGGACATACAATTTTTAATATTGTTGTGTTACACATGAAATCAATGAAAGATGGACCAGGAATGGGAGAAGGATATGAAAAAACAAAACCGTGGCATCCACTTTATAATATCATATTGTTCACAGTGTTTGGGTATTTATATATGCGTGGTTTAAGTATGCCTACACTTAATGAAGCATTAATTACTGGGGCAATATGGGCTGGAATATGCATAGTGTTTGATGTTTTTGGCTGGGTAATAATAAAGCATCCTTGGAGTCTATCATTTAAAGAATTTTATGTTGATTACCAGCCGTGGATAACACTTATTTATATTGCTATATTTTTAGGACCTGTGATTGGATTCTTTTTGTGTTAATGATTTTACTGAAAGTTTTATCGATATTAGTTACGCAGACGAGTCACCGTTTGTCGAGCTGATGTGCTAGCTCTGGAAATTGTAATTTTCATGATTTTAGTTTAATGTAGTCCAGTGATGAAGTGATGGAGATTTTATGTAAAACATATTAAATGATTATTTATTTTTTTCTACACTTCTTGATATCATGTATTAGTGTGATAACACCACTTTGATAACAATTTGATCACATTATTTCATACAGTCCATAGGATAGGGACAGTTGAAACCAAATGGAATCAAATCGTAACAGATATCCTTAACAAAAAAGTTTAA
>CACXGE010000140.1 GCA_902767135.1 uncultured Lachnospiraceae bacterium
CGTTATTATACAAGAATTATTTTATCAGAAACTCTTCATTTGACAGAGCAGATTAATTTTACCAAAGACTTACAAAATAAGATTTATAATCGTGATAAAACATACTCAGAGGATATTGTAAAATATTTGGAAAGCAATGCCAGCGGAGATAACTCATCTTTTCACAAAGTAGATATCCATTCTAGTTTAGACCAGGTTACCTGGGGTAATCTGGATGTGAAAATTGAGTCTGAGAATATTCCACAGGTTAAGGAGTTATCCGACTCTGTGGGTACTATATTTTACGATTATATGGTGTCCATTACTGGGGATGATGGAAAAAAGGAATATCTGAATGTAGAAGAATATTACTATGTAAGATACACCCAGAACAGAATGTATTTGTTAGATTATGAACGTTTTGCAAATGAGATATTTACCCCGGCAGGCAGGTGCTATGATGACCAGGATATTGTGTTGGGAATTACCGGAGAGGATGTGGAATTGCAAGAGAATCTGGATGGAACGATTGTAAGCTTTATTCAGGAGAATACCCTATGGCAGTATAATAATAATTCAGACCGCATTGTGAAGGTATTTGGATTTTTTAATAATGATATGCAGGATATGCGGGATAACTATGACCAGCATAAGATAAAGATAGTCAGTATGGACGAAAGTGGTAATATGCAGTTTATGGTATACGGTTATATGAACAGGGGTATTCACGAAGGTGAATGTGGTGTTGCCATGTATTACTATGACAGTGTCATCAACTGTATTGAAGAAGAAGTGTTTCTTCCGTACACCAAACCATATCAGATGTTAAAAGAAGATGTGAAACACTTAAGTTACGTAAATGCCAGCAGTGAAATGTATATTTTTCTTCAGGATACCGTTTATAAAATTGACTTAATGGACCACACTTACGAAAAGGTGGTTTCAGGACTGAGCGATGGAACCTATACCGTATCGGCTGACAACAGTATGTTGGCATGGCAGGAAGAACTTGTAGAAAATAAGTCAAAGACCATACATGTCATGTCTCTTGCAGATGGAATCCGTTATGAGGTGACCGCCCAAGCCGGTGATTATTTGAAGCCTCTTGGATTTATGGAAAAAGATTTTATTTATGGTATGGCAAAGGAGGTGGATATAAAGGGGGGAGCTGTGGAGCAGTTTCCCATGTATGCAGTAAATATATGTAATGAAAAAGGGGTTGAAATTCAATACCAAAAAGAGGGAATCTATATTCTACAAACAACGTTAAAGGGAAATGTGATTCAGCTTACCAGAGCAAGAAAAGGAGAGGCCGGAAACTACACAGAAGTGGAAAATGACAGCATCATGAATAACAGTTTCACGGAGGAATCCAAGGTATCTGTGGTATCCAAGGTGTTTGAAAACAATAGAGAAGAGGAGGTTTGTATTCGTTTCGGATTCAATGTTGGAGATGCAAAGCCCAAGCTGTTAACTCCAAGACAGGTTGTATTTCAGGAAAGCAGAACAGTGGACTTAAAGGAGGCATTTACTGAATCGGATACAGAGTATTATTTTGTCTATGCCAGATATGGATTGATGGGGACTTATACAGATGTGTCTTTGGCAATAGCAAATGCCCGAGACTGTTCAGGTGTAGTGTTAAATATGGATCAGAATTATATCTGGGAGAAGATGAAAAGAAAGACCAGAAGTTCCATTCATGTGGGCGGAACAGATATGAAGGATGACTCTAGCAGTTTAAGTATCTGCCTGACAGAATTGTTAAAGGCAGGAGGTTATACAGTAGACGCAAAACCTATGTTAGAACAGGGAGAATCTTCCTTGTCTATTCTGAAAAGATATGTGGAGGGAGATACCTTAGATTTGGCAGGATTGTCTGTGGATAATGTACTGTATTATGTCAGCAGAGGATACCCTGTTATGGCAATCTTAGGAGACAATCAGGGAGTGCTGATTGTGGGTTATGATGAATTTAATGTAATCATCATGGATCCTGCCAATGGCGGTGTGCCATACAAGAAGGGATTGAATGATAGCATAGAGTATTTTGAGGGCTACGGAAATAAATTCCTTAGCTTTGTAGAGTGATGAGACAACAGTTTGAGAAATGGAGGATGAAAAATGGATGCAAGAATTGAGACATTAGCAAGGAATTTGGTGAACTATTCCTGTAAGGTAAAGGAAGGAGAAAAGGTTTATATTAACTATATCGGCCGAGATACTGAAGATCTTGCAAAGGCTATTGTAAGAGAGGTCTATAAGGCAAAGGGAAGACCCTTTGTGCATTATATCAGCAATGAGGTGCTGCGGGAGGTTTTGATAAACTGTGATGAAGAGCAGCTTAGGATTATGGCAGAGACAGATGCAAAGGAAATGAGTCAGATGGACTGTTATATCGGAGTCCGTGGCGCAGATAATGTATCAGAGCTTTCCGATGTGCCCCAGGAAAAAATGAAATTGTATGATAAATTGTATCAGACTCCGGTACACCACGAAATCCGTGTGCCAAAGACACGTTGGGTGGTGCTTCGCTATCCAAACGCTGCCATGGCACAGCTTGCCTGCACCAGTACAGCTGCCTTTGAAGATTTCTACTATCAGGTTTGTAATCTGGATTATTCCAAGATGAATGAAGCCATGAAATCTTTGGTAAACCTGATGAATCGGACGGATAAGGTTCGTCTGGTGGGACCTGGAACAGACCTTAGCTTTTCTATCAAAGATATTCCAGCCATTGCCTGTGCAGGGGAATTAAATATTCCGGATGGGGAAGTGTACACAGCGCCAGTGAAGAATTCTGTCAACGGAACCATTCAATATAATGCACCTTCTCTATACCAGGGAACCACCTTTGAAAATGTGAAACTTACCTTTAAGGATGGAAAAATTATAGAGGCCACGGCCAATAATACAGAACGTTTGAATCAGATTTTCGATACAGATGAGGGAGCTCGTTATGTGGGAGAGTTTGCCATTGGAGTTAACCCGTATGTGTTATCCCCGATGAAGGATATTTTATTTGATGAAAAAATCTGTGGTTCTATTCATTTTACACCGGGGAATTGTTACGATGAGGCACCCAATGGAAATCAGTCTGCCATTCACTGGGATTTGGTGTGGATTCAGAGACCGGAGTACGGCGGTGGAGAAATCTATTTTGATGATGTGTTGATTCGCAAGGATGGAATTTTTGTGATTCCAGAATTGGAATGCTTAAATCCTGAGAACCTGAAGTAGAGTTACTATTCAGTGAATTTTCAATGTATATCAACGCGTCATGCTTGCATGTAAGCATTGATAATATATTGAAAATCAGCTGTATAAGCTGTTCTTGAATTCATGAAATAAAACAATTGCGTAGCAATGAGAAAGCTCGAAGAGCGTGTTTTATGAATGAATTCAAGAAGCACTGAATAAAGAAACGACTGAATAATAAGAACGAAAAGGAAAAAAATGTATGGATGATGTAAAAGAGAATCAGTATCTGGTAGACTCCAACCGAATATTGTACACGCCCTCGGGGTTTGCCAGAAACTCTCTTTTATATCTACAGGAGACAGGAAAACTGACAGCGCTGCGGGGACATACGTCCAAACGTTCAGATTTGAAATCCTATCTTTGCTTTATGGTTCTAAAAGGCAGCGGTACTCTGGTGTATGAACAGGATACCTATACACTGAAAAAGGGAGACTGTGTGTGGGTGGACTGTCAGAGGGACTACAGTCACAGCACTAATGGGAAGGATTTGTGGTCGTTGCAGTGGGTGCATTTTTATGGAGAGATGATGCCGCAGATTTATGAAAAATACAGGGAACGGGGAGGAAATGTAGTGTTTCACCCTAAGGATGGGGAGAAGTTTTTGACAGTATTAGAAGAACTTCATGTGCTGGCGGACTCCTCCGACTACATTAGGGATATGAGAATCAATCAGAAGTTAAGCGAACTATTAACTCTTCTCATGGCAGAATCCTGGCATCCGGAACGAAGGGAAACCAAGGGAAAGCACAGCAGTTTGAAGGAAATCAAGGCATATCTGGATGAAAAATACTGCGAAAAAATTACCTTGGACCAGCTGGCAGAACAGTACTTTATCAACAAATATTATCTCACCAGGATATTTAAGGAAACCTATGGAATCACCATAAATCACTATATACTGAACAAAAAAATATCCTATGCCAAGCGGCTTTTACGATTTAGTGAAAAAAGTATGGAGGAAATTGGAGAGGAAGCAGGTTTTAGTGATGCCCAGTATTTTTGCCGGATGTTTAAAAAGATTGAGGGGATGACACCTGGGGAGTATCGAAAGAGCTGGTAAAACCCAATGGAGAAAAAGAGAATATAACCTAAAGAAGGAGGTTTTATACCACTCGGTATAGAACTCCTTCTTTTCTTAGGCTATTCTTACTGCACTTTTGAAACGGTCATGACCTTCTTTGTTTGGAATAAAAGCCTGTTTTGTCTCTAGATCAAAAGACAGATATCCCAGATGTACCAACAGGGTGATCACGTCATCAGAGCTGTGAATATCAGTGAGGGAATTGGTGAAGGTATCCGTTTTAATTATAAAAGTAAATATAGTCCAATAAAAAGTCAACATTTTTACTAATCTTGTGGGTAAACTTATGATAAGCTTGAAAACATCATGACAAAGGGACACTCCTTGTGACAAAAGGAACGTCCCCGAAAGGAGATAATCAACAAATTGTACATAAAAAATCCTTTCAAGTCTAAGTTAATATAAGCTGGAGATGGTACACCAACTCAAACTTAGTGTATCAAAAAAGCAGTTGGAAAACAAGATGAAAACTCGTCGTTCAGGTATGAAAACTCGTCGTTCAGGTATGAATTTGTGACATGGTATTGAAGAGAATAAATTGATATGATATAAATCTACCCATGGAAGAAATAAATAAATTGCTAACAGATAAAATAGTTAAATTACTGGAGGGAGGAACAGAGTTCAGCGAAAATCAAAGGCAGAAAATCAGCTACAGCCTATGTGTTCTTTTAGGAGAAATACAAAAAATGTTGGTACTGATAATTTACTTTTTCTGGAGAGAAAAACTGATAGGATTTTTATTAATATTGTTAATATTAGCATTGACAAAGCATTATTTAGGCGGTATACATCTAAATTCAATTATTGGATGTTTAAGTGTTACTCTTATTTTGGTAAATATAATTATGGAAGGAATCTGGCGTTCTGGTCCAAGTACTTTGAACATAAAGGGAAGATATACTCCATAATCAGAATAGACTAGGGAAAAACACGTAACAGTTTAGCCTACGGCTGAACTGTTATAAAAACACAGCAGTTATGACTGCTCCTAACTGTTGTTGAGAAAGGAAAATATTATGAAGAAAAACATTGTTGCAGTTATGGGACTTATGATAATGTTATCTGCCTGTGGAACTAATCAGGAGGTAGCAACCAATCAGGGTACTCACAGCCAGCAGGACCAGAATGTTTCACAGGGAGTATCGTATAATATTCCAGAACAATGTCAGGAAACAGTTGGATGCGTGGAGTTGGCGTACCATGTGGAATTTCCACAGAATCTTAAGAATGCTCCGTTATACCAATGTACAGCCACACAGGTAAATTGTGAAACAGAAAAATTGAAATCCGTATTCGGTGAAGATGTTCAATTAAATCAAGAAACAGAAGATGAAACAAAGCCAATTCTCAGAGCAGATGCTAGTGAAGTGCATTTCTTTACTCCTCTGGCATCTAGTATTGGAAATTCACTGGACACAGATGCAGAGGAGGGAAATCTGGAAAGATACAAAAAAAATGAAAACCTGGATTTTATGCCTTATAAGGAAGCATATGAAAATATATGCAGTTCAATAAAAAAGATGGGAGTAGACATGGATGACACAGAATATATCTGTTATGCGTTGGATTGTGATACTCTTACAAATGAGGAAGTTTTACCGGTGGATATGGATGGAAATGTGTGTACAGATGAAGAACATGGGGCATACAGCAAGGAGGAAGAATGTTATTATTTTGCCATATGGCAGAAGCAGCAGGGAATACAGGAGTATCATCCCTATGGAGGTGTTTTTGGATGTATTGCAGCGGAAAATGCACCAATTCAGGTTCTTTACTCAAAAAATGGGATAGAACAACTGGTGATGGAAAAGGCATTTACATTTGAACAGCAAGAGGACAATACTGTATTAAAAGACTTATCAGAGATTAATCAGGTAATTACAGATGAGTTTAATGATATTCTTGCAGAAGAAACATACAGGGTAGTAGAAGGAAAATTTGTTTGGAAAACGGCGTCCTTTGGCAAAGAAATGCAACCGGCATGGTATTTTAGAATCGAATATACAACAAAGAAAGGGGAGTCTTATACAACATATCGATTGGTAAATGCAGAAACAGGAAAATTAATTAACATGGAAGGTGTGTATTGATGGAGTCGTGTTTTTCTTATCTGAAGGCAGATATAAAAAGATGTATCCATGGAAAAGAATTTTGGGTTGGAAACCTCTGTTGTTTTTTGATTTTATATTTTTCCGGACTAAGTTATATAAAATATGAAGTCTCCGTATGGAGTCTCCTAAATATAGTAACAGCAACTATGCCATTCCTATTATTATTGTCCTTTGCCAGCATGACATATAGTGATTGTTTTTGCGCAGATGTAGAAAATAAATATGTACAGCAGATGTTAATACGGGGAAAACTATGGTCCTATGTATTGGCAAAAACAATCGTGATACAAATAAGTACCATGCTGACAGTTTTCATAAGTACAGTGGCATACATATTTTATTTAAGAGTGAAATTACCATGGTTTTATGAGGGAGAAAAGGAAGAACTGGGATTACATAGGTATACATCAATGGCGGATATGCCCTTTTTATACGTAATTGCTGAAATACTCAAGTTTGCTGTATTGGCAGGAATTCTTGGGATTTTGGCGGCATATATTTCACTTTATATTCGAAACAGACTACTTCTACTGACCGTGCCTCTTATGGTTTATTATTTTGCTATGTATTATACAGGTGGCTTAAAAGGAGATTTTGTGATATTTCGTATGGAATTGGTTTATATCCCATTTTGCGGAGATTTAATCTGGGAGTATGCATATCAGTCCTACCTTTGGGCAATGGCAATTGCAGCTATACTAGCAGTTGTTTTAAATATAGCAATAATTAAAAAAATAAGAAAGGATTTGGGAGAGAGATAACCATGACTACTTTAAAATATGGATGGAAATTGTTTGTAGAACAGTGTTGCAGCAAAAAGTGCGGGGTTGTAGTAATACTTTTATATTTTGTAAACCACTTATTTTTGTCAGGAATCAAAGATTTTTGTTGTGCAGTAAACTGCAATATCACTCCTTATTTGTTCCCTTTTTTAATAAGTTATGTGTACTATCAATTAATATATACAATGATTGTTTTGTATTATTTTTCAAATGTGCCTTTCCAGGGATACAGTCAGATGTATCAGTTAATACGGTTAGGAAACACCCGTTGGGCACTGGGACATATATTCTACATTATATTTAGTTCCATTTTTTTGGTACTCATAACGATTGGAGAAGGAATCATTATTATGCTGCCTAGAGTAGAAGTGAGTGCGGACTGGGGAAAAGTGCTTCATACACTTGCAGTAAGTAATGTTGTGGACAGTCATGGTTTATATGCAATTCCATATGACAATATTTTTATGAATCATTACAATGCGATTTTGGGAATGGAAATTGCATTTGTCATGAGTGTTAGTGTTACTGCCTTTCTGGGAACATTACTGTTTTTGACTAGCTTGTACTGGGGAAGAATTGTAGCTTTGTTTATAGCATCCATAGAAATTGCTCTGCCAATTGTCAGCCTCAATCTTGAATACCGAATCATGTATAAAGTGAATTTATTTGCTCCGGTGTCATGGATGAATTTAGTGGACTATGAAAGAGAAAGAATGGGGTTTAGGATAATGCCAAACATGAATTACACTTTTTTTATGTTGTTTGCTGTTATATTGTGCTTTGTGGGATTAATTATATATAAGACAAAACGGATAGAATTTCATTTTATGAAAGAGGAGTAGATATGGAAGTAATAAAAGTGATAAATGCCAGTAAAAATTTCAAAGACCAAAAGGTATTAAACAATGTATCTTTAACC
>CACXGE010000141.1 GCA_902767135.1 uncultured Lachnospiraceae bacterium
TGTCAGCATTTACTGCTGGCACCGTAAGAAAATGTAAATTTTACAAAAATCGGGCAATTTTGCATGCGTAAGCATTGACCGATTTTTGTATCTGTTCAGTGCTTCTGAACAGATACGAAAAAAGTTGATATCGGTCGTGTAAGTTTTGAACAGATGCAAAAGTTGTAGAAAAAGGTGATGTTATGAGCCAGGGATTTTGTTTTGCGAAAGGTCAGTTAGTGGAGTGTACGCCTGGAAGGATTCAGGATTGTAATATTAAGAGGGTGAAAGAGTGTCCATTAGACAAAGAAGATGAAAAACCGAAAAATTTGAATTTTTGCTGTGTAAAAGGTGAAATGGTGGAATGCTCTGGTGGAAGGGTTTTGGACTGTATGACAAAGCAGTTAAGAAGTTGCCCGTTGGTAGCGGAGGAAAAACAGGAGAAAAAAGGATTTTGTTTTATGAAGGGAGAACTGGTAGCCTGTTCTCCTGGAAGGATTCAGGATTGTAATACCAAAAGGACCAGGGTATGTCCACTAGAACAGCAGTAGGATAAAAGGATGGGGATGTGACCTCATCCTTTTTCCATGCATTTACGGATTGGAGGTAACAGTTTAAACGCCTACTAAACTGTTAGATAAAAGGAGAAATATATGACAGAAGAATATGTAATGATGCAGGACATTATAAAAGAACATAAGGATAGAATGGAACACCTTAAGAAATATTATCCCTTTTTCCGCCTGGCAGATAACACTTTTACTTGGTATAAAGAGGGAAAGTTTGCAGGTCTTGACATGGGGTATATAACTATGGCAGTACTTCGCTTTTTTATAGATGAAAATAATATTAAGGATAAGGATGTAACCTATGATGAGTACGAAAGTTTTCTGCAAACCATCTTGTCCCGTGATTTTCAACTGCATATTGAAAAAGAGGAAGAAAAGGAACTGATTTCTTATATTTTTGAAAAATTATTAAATGAAGGAAAGCCCTTTTCCTACGATTATTTTGATCCTATGGATAGATGCAAAAAGACTTTCAAGGTAAAATTGTTTGAGAGCAAGATGGAAGAAGGAAAATTATATTATGCCATAACCTCCGAGGCGATTGAATTTTACTTGGATACTAAGGAGATAAAAGAAGAAAGTACTATTACGGTAGAACAGTTATTACTAGGAAAACTGATAGATACCCAGAACTTTAAGGGGGGAATCGAGGTAGTAAAAAGAATTAACAGAGAGGTAAATAAGTTAAAGGTAAGAAAAAATGAAGTGCTTCGAATCCTGCATAGAGATGTATTTCAGGGAAAAGTAATTTATGAAAATTTTGTGGGGGAAATTACAAAATGGTTTCACGAAGAACAAAGATTATTTCGCAAAAATACAGAGTTAATAGATAAGGCATTAGAAAAGGTAGAACTTGATAAAAAAGGAAATGAAAATCATAAATTTTATACTATGCTTGATGAGATTTATACATTAGAGTTAGAGATAAAAAAAGCTATGTTTAAACATAGTGAGTTGTTAGCTATGTGTACTTCCATGCAGCTACAGGCAGATGAGATAATAAAAAAGTCAAAACTAAGCACATTGAGAAGTTCCTTTGATTTTATGCACGGGTTAAGTGTTATGATGGAGAAGGATGATGCAAGGTGCTTGGAATATATGGTACGCCCCTTATTAGATATCAAAAAAGCAAAATGGTTTTCATTGCTGCAAACAGAACAGTTGCTATCTTTGCCAGGGGAAATGCCGGAGGAGAACGAAAAAATATCTCAGGGAAAAGAAGAAAATTATGTCTATGAAGATGAAGTGGAGGAGAATAGAATTTCAGATAATTTTGAGGCATTGATTGTATTGTTATTGGAAAAGCTGCAGACAGAACAAAAGTTTTCGCTGGAAGAATTAAATCAGGAATATGCTTTATATTTTGGAGAACAGGTATTAAAAAATGCGGATTATTACACATTTTTAATTCATATGTCTCAAAAGGATTTTTATGATATAGAGGAAATTCGAAAAAAACCAGACACCTTTTTTGAAGAACTGATTTATCCCGTAATACAAGAAAGAGATGACTTACATATGATGTTTCGGTTGCTTAGAAAAGGTGATGAAACAATTCATGTGGCAAAAGTATTTGAAATTTCCAATATAGAATTTGAAAGAGTGGAGTAGGCTATGGATGAAAAAAATTTAGAAAAAGCAATGGATATTGTAACTATGTTGATTGGTGGAGAGGAGATAGGAAAGAATAGTGAAGGTAACAGGGCATTATATGAAGAATACTCTTCGAATCCTCAAGTTTATGATTATGTTCACAAGATGTTGAAAAAAATGAATATGGTAATGTATGAGTACAATGACAGTTTGTATATTACAGCAGGAGACCATAATCAAGTGTTTGGATATTCTAATGCAGATATAAGAAAGGAACTGGGATTAAAGGTAAACAGGGAGTTATATTTATGTTATTTTATTGTTTATCAGATAATCAGTTGTTTTTACAGCGACACCTCGGGATATAATTTTACAGAATATATAAAAATTGAAGGTATTATTGCAAGCGTAGATGAAGCTTTAGAACATATTATAAGCAATTTGGAGATCTTTGTGGAAAATAAGACAGAAGAACACAGCTTTGAGAGTATTGCCCTTGTGTGGAATGAGTTACCGGCTGCGACAGAAGAAACCGTGCGTGCGGCTAAAAACTCTAAAGCAGGTTATGTAAAGCTTGTATTAAATTTCTTAGTGGACCAGAAAATCATGGCACAATCAGAAGAACGATATTATTTAAAGGACAGAGGAAAGGCTTTGATAGAAAATTATTTTGAAGAGAATAAAGGACGATTGTACCAGATTATGCAGGAGGGAGAATAAACATGCCACACATTAATCGTATTAGAGTAAATAATGTAAAATACAATTTTAAAACCCAGTATTACGATGATTTCATCATGCGTTTTTCCGGAAAAAATACTATTTATGATCTGGCAAATGGCGGGGGAAAAAGTGTACTTATGCTTTTGCTTTTACAGAATATGATTCCCAACTGTACCTTAGACGAGAAGCAGCCCATTGAAAAGTTATTTCGCTCTGGAAATGGAAATACTACAATTCATTCTTTAATAGAATGGAAATTAAATAAAGATGATATTCAAAATGGTTATCAATACATGACCACTGGATTCTGTGCCAGAAAAGCAAAGGATTCGGGAAATGAAGAAAACGTGTATCGGGAAAATGCCACCATAGATTATTTTAATTATGTTATCTTTTACCGAGAATACAATGATAATGATATTAAAAATCTGCCGTTAAGTAATGGAAAAGAACGAATTACATATCAAGGACTGAAAAATTATTTAAAAGAGCTGGAACATAAAGATTACAGCCTGATTGTAAAGATTTTTGAACGCAAGGGGGAATACCAGCAGTTTATTCGTAGATATGGCATATACGAAAGTGAATGGGAGATTATAAGAGGTATCAATAAGACAGAAGGCCATGTGAGAACCTATTTTGAAACGAATTATAAAACTGCGAGAAAAGTTGTGGAAGATTTGTTGATAGAAGAGATTATTCAAAAGTCTTATTACAACAATACAGGGGAGGGAGCAGATTTTGCCAAACTTTTATTAGACATAAAAAATAAACTTGTAGAGCTTACGAAAAAGAAAAAAGACATTTCTAACTATGATAGACAGGTAGAGGTGTTAAATAGTTTTATTAAAAGATTAGAAGCAATGAGGGGAATGTACCATAAAAAGGAAGCAATTGAAAAAGACTTTATCCGTACCTATAATACCTGCAAACATCTTTTGCATGAAACTAAGCTTAACCTAGAAAATTTAGAAAAATTAGAACATCAGTTAGAGAAAGAAAGAGCCCTAAGTGAAGGAAAGGTAGAAACTGCACTTATTCAAATAGAGGAAGAAGAGTTAGCTAAGTTAGAGCAGGATGTTCAAAATGCAAAAAAAGTGTCAGATGAATTGGAACAAGAGCTGGAACAGGGAAAGAAAGAAGTAAAAGAAAAGGAAAATCAAAATGATTTTCTAGAATACATTGAGTACAAAAAGCAGTATGAGACAGCAATTCTTGGGGTCAATGCAAGCACAAGCAAAGATAATAATTTAAAGATCTTGGAGCAGTTATCTTCCGTTTTCTATGAAAAAATGAAGGAGTTACAAGAAGATACAGAAGAAGAAAGTGTAAATCAGGAAATACAGCAGATTGGAAAAGAAATAAGCAGTATTCAAGAGGAAAAGGAACAGCTCAATGAAATATTGTCCAGAGAAAAAAGTAAATTGGAACTGTGGGAGGAAGAAAATAAAAGTATTTTAAATACATTGGAAGAACGCAGAACACAGACTACAATACTGCTATATGAGGAGATAAAGACAAGGGAGAAAGTTTTACAGGAACAGTTCGATGATTTGCAGGAAAATATAACAAAGCTAAAAGAAAGAAAAAAACAGTCAGAATCTGAGTTTGTAGAGGGAAAGTTAAGGCTTGGAGTTTTAAAAGAGCAGGAGACCCATATATTAAAAGAAATGAAAGATGCTATGGAGTTTCAGAAGAATCAGGAACAGCTCAGTGATAAAATTGACAAAATGAAAGAATTCTATGAAGAAAGGGAACAGTCTCAATTAAAGGAGAGAATATATGAGCAGTGGCAGAATAATAGCATTGAGATAAATGATTTAAAAAGAGAAATAAAAGAAAAAAAGAAACTTAATAAAGTATATCAGGAGGGAAAACCTTTTGCGGAGATAACCCAAATAGAGAGAGCTCTTGAACTTATTAATGTGGGGAAAATGAGAGCAGAAAGTGGAGTAACCTATCTGGCAAAACAGAGTGATGAAACAAAACAAAAACTGATAGATTACTATCCTATGTTACCTTTTGGCATTGTAATTCACAAAGATTATGAATCTGTCTTGTACGACAAAAATCTAAAACAGCTTGCACTAGATGGCACACTCATTGTAATCTTCAATGAAGAAAAGTTAAAATTAAATACAGAAAAATTTCTCTCAAATGAAATATATGATTTTATAACACCAGAGACAAAGGATATCATAAAAGAAGATTATCCTGCACTTTCCTTAAAAGAAAATCTAAAGATGATAGAGGAAAAAGAAAAGAAGATGGTTTGGCTGGTAGAACGTGGTCAGTTAATAAGAAAAGATATTTCCTATCTGGAGGAGTACGAAAACATCTATTTAAAAGTTATGGATGAAAAAAAATGCTATGAAGAGAATAAATTAAAGCTAGGGGATATTACCAGAGAAATAGAGCGGATTGTTAGCCAACAGAACGAGTATAGAAATAATAAAGAGGTGGCTGAAGCGAAAGAGGAATATTTACATCAAAAGATTACACAGGTAGAGAATGAATTAGGGATTATTAGAGAAATAGCCAAACTATATGGAAAGTATGAAGAGAATCAGGAGAAAAAACGCATAGCCCAGGATAATCTAAAACAGATAAATCAGAAACTAGATAATGCGGAAAAGAAACTAAAAGTAAAACAGCAGGCATATCAGATAAATGAAAAGCAGCGGGTAGCTCTTAAACTTTATAAAGAAAAAATACAGGAACAATGGAAAACCAAATATAAAAATTATTATCGAGAAGATACTTTAGTGGAAAGTCAATACAAGGAATTGGATTATGACAGTTTGGAGGTTCGGTTTGATGCCTGTAGGGAAGCATACTTGACGAATCATGCAGATGTGGCCGACAAACAGAGACTTGCAGAAAATTATCAAAAACAGATGGAACGGCTAAAAAATTCGCTGATGTACAGAAGTGCTAACATGGAAGAACTTCAGAAAAATTATGAAGCACAGGTATTGGGGCAAACTTCATTAGAAAATTTAAAAGAAGAACAAAAAATTCTTGAGGGGATAAGAAAACAGGTTCAACAGAAAAAAAGTGAACTGGCAGAAAGTGAAAAATTGGCAAACATAAAGTTTGGCAGTATAGCACATGGGAAAACCTTTATTGAAGAAAAGTATGGGACTTATCAACCATTGGAATATAAGGGAGAAGAGCTAAGGCATTTCATTGTGCAGTCTGAAAAGAGGGAAAAAGAACAGCTAGAGCAAATCAAGGATGTATCTATTCAACAAAAGAATGCACAGAAAAGTGTGGCAGTATTGGAAAACATCAGCGAAGATATGGTGTATATGATGGAAACAGCAGGAATTGATTACACTCAGGATTCGGAAACCTTACAAAATGAAGATTCCTTAAAGGAAAAATACAAAGAGGTAAAATCCCTGTATGACAATATTATGAAAGAAGAATACGACAGACGTGAGAATTTTGAAAAAGAAAAGCACCGCCTTAAAGAAACATTGATTCTAACCAATGGTCATGAATTGGCATTGCAGATTGAAAAACATATCGAATGTCCAACCAGTGAAAGTCAGTCGGAAGAAATTATTGAAAATATAAAAGGCACCATTTCCTGTATTCAGTTAGAAAAATCAGGGGTGGAAAAGGGCATTAGTGATATGGAAATTATGAAACGTAATTTTGAAAGTCAGTGTTTGCAAAGCTGTGTGAACATGAAATCAGCTTTGGACAGACTGTCAAAATTGTCAGGCATCCAGCTGGATGGGAAACAGGTACCTATGATAACATTAAGTATTCCCTACATAAAAGAGGACTTTTATCAGCAGGCTATGTCCGATTACATAGATAAAGTAATTGAAACAGCAGATACTTTTTCATCGGAGAGTGAGCGGGTGCGTTACATTAGAAATCAGTTGGCATGGAAGCGTTTATTCTCAGTCATTGTAAAAGATATGAATTTGATTAAATTGAATTTGTATAAGAGAGAACGCATGAAAGAGCAGAGCAGATATCTGCCATATGAGGAAGCAGTTGGAAGTACGGGTCAGTCACAGGGAATCTATATTCAGTTTTTAATTGCTATGATTCATTATATCACCAGTATGAATTCTGCAAATGCAGATCCCCTTCGCCTTAAAAATGTAATTTTCATTGATAACCCATTTGGAGCGGCAAAAGATGTGTATATATGGGAACCCATTTTCAAATTATTAAAAGCTAACAATGTACAGCTTATAGTACCAGCCAGAGGTGCAACTCCAGCGATTACAGGAAGATTTGAAGTAAATTATATTTTAGGACAGAAATTAATTGATGGAAAGCAACAAACGGTAGTGATAGACTATCGAAGCCAGACGGAAACGGATGAGTTAGAGTATACCAGCCTGACTTTTGAACAGGAAACATTATTCGACTAATATGGGAGTAAAAGAACAAGATAAACGATAACCCAGAAGTATGGACAGTAGCTGTTGTCTACTAAAAAGTATAGAGACAACAGCTCTTGTTATAGTTTGAATTGTATATGCAATAAAAA
>CACXGE010000142.1 GCA_902767135.1 uncultured Lachnospiraceae bacterium
CGGTCAATGCTTACGCATGCAAAATTGCCCGATTTTTGTAAAATTTACATTTTCTTACGGTGTCAGCAGTAAATGCTGACACCTGTATTGAATAGTTACGATAAATCAATATTTCTGATTTGATTTCTTACTTTGAGAACAAAGCCTGGAGAAACAGATAATTCATCAATTCCCATTCTTAGAAACGTTTCTGTAAGGGTGACATCTGCAGCTAACTCTCCACAAATTCCAATCCATGCCCCATATTTATGGGCATTGGTGGCAGCCATTTCAATCAATCGTAAGATAGCCTCATGATGGGTATCACAAAAGCTCTCCAAATTCGGATTCTGTCTGTCACAGGCAAGTGTATACTGAGTTAAATCATTTGTTCCAACACTGAAAAAATCTACTAAGGGTGCTAATCTGTCACTAATCACTGCCGCTGCTGGAGTTTCAATCATAATACCAAGCTCCACATCTTCACTGTAGGAGAGTCCCTGCTCTTTTAACTCTTGCTTTACCTGTTCACAGGTTTCTTTAATTTTCTCAACCTCCGATACCGAGGTAATCATAGGAAACATAATCCCCAATTTGCCGTACACAGAAGCCCTGTATAGTGCCCTTAGCTGGGTTTTGAAAATTTCCGGACGGGTAAGGCAAATCCTAATGGCACGATATCCAAGTGCTGGATTATCCTCTTTTCCCAGCCCAAAATAATCCACCTGCTTATCCGCACCAATATCCAGTGTTCTAATAATTACTTTCTTGCCAGCCATACTTTCCAAGACTTTTTTATAGGCTGCAAACTGTTCTTCTTCCGTTGGATAATCCTTACTTTCCAAATAAAGAAATTCACTTCGAAATAAACCTATGCCACCTGCATCATTTAAAAGCACAGCTCCTATATTATCCACACTTCCAATATTTGCATATACATTAATTTGGGTACCATCTAAAGTAATGTTTTCTTTTCCCTTTAAATCCAAAAGCAGTTTTTTCTTTTCTAAATCCTGTCTTTGTTTTTCCTGTAATCTTTCTGTGGTTTCCTGATCCGGATTGACAAACACCTCTCCGGTAAATCCATCCACAATGGCATAATCTCCATCTTCAATACCTGAAAGGAATTCTTCTCCCACTCCGATAATAGCCGGAATATTCATATTTCTTGCAAGAATTGCCGTATGGGAGTTGGAAGAGCCATGGGCTGTGACAAAAGCTAACACTTTTTCCTTATCCAACGAAACAGTCTCACTAGGAGCAAGGTCATCTGCGCAAATAATCACCTTGTCATTTTCCGTCCCTTCCAAAGAAGAAGATTGACTCAAATTACGAATCAAACGATTGGAGATATCCTTCACATCCGTGGCTCTTTCCTGCATGTAGGCATTATCTTCAATGGCCGCAAACATGGCTGCAAAATTATCTCCCGTGACTGCAATGGCATATTCTCCATTCACTTTCTGGGTTTCAATAATATTTTCAATGGATTCATTATAATCTTCATCCTCTAACATTGTCATATGTGTCTTGAATATTTGAGCGTTTGCCTCGCCTACTTCTTTTAAAGCTTTGTCATAAATTTCCTGAAGCTGTGCCAATGACTTTTCTTTCGCCAGATTTACTTTTTCTTTTTCCGCTTCTACATCTTCTACATGGATACGCTTTACAGAAATTTCCTCACGTTGAAATACACTTATTTTTCCTATTGCAACTGCCCCATAAACGCCTTTTCCTACATACCGAACCATACAGATACCTCCTCATCCTCTACCGCCATCAAAATTTACGATGACGGTAGATTTCCTACGTTCTATTCACCAAATCCAGTTTCAAAAAGCTCTACTGCTTTGTCTAATGCTGCTTGTTCATTTTCTCCTTCTGCAGTAATCTCTACCTTTGTTCCACATTTGATTCCTGCAGCCATAATCTGCATTACTGAAGTGGCTTTTATCGCTTTATCTGCCACCTTTAAAGTCACCCTGCAATCTGTATACTTTTTCATTTCTTCGGAAAGAAGACCTGCCGGTCTCATGTGAACTCCTTCTTTATTTATTACTTCTACTGTTTTTGTTACCATAATAAATCACTCCTTTTTCCTATTTATTTACTTTGCTCTTTTTCTTTTTAACAATCCAAGTAAAAACATTCCAACTAAGGAACCAATGATAAGAGATACCAGGTACCATAATCCGTTACCTACCACCGCAAATACAAAGATACCTCCGTGTGGTGCCATCAAGGTACAATCAAACGCCATAGAAAGCCCTCCTGCCACTGCTGAACCTATCATACATGCTGGAATCACTCTTAATGGATCTGCTGCTGCATAAGGAATTGCACCCTCTGTGATAAAGCTTAGTCCCATAATATAATTAACCGGACCATTTTTTCTTTCTTCCTCTGTCCATCTGTTCTTAAAGAAGGTGGTTGCCAGACCAATCGCAATTGGTGGAACCATTCCTCCAATCATAACCGCTGCCATAATATCATAATTTCCGGAAGTAATCGCTGTGATACCAAATACATATGCTGCCTTGTTGAAAGGACCACCCATATCAATTGACATCATAGCTCCCAGGATACAGCCTAACAAAATCTTGCTGTCCCCCATGGAACTAAGGAAATTAGAAAGTCCTGTGTTAATCATTCCCATAAATGGATTGATTGCACACATCACAATTGCAATGATTCCCAATCCTGCCAGTGGATAAATAAGTACTGGTTTTATTCCATCTAATGCCTTTGGCATCTTATCGCACAGCTTTTCTACTCCTATCATAAGGAATCCACCTGCAAAGCCTGCAAGCAATGCCCCAAGAAAACCGGAAGGAATATCACCGCCTACGTTCTCAAAGGTGGCTCCCAAGGTAGCCAGGTAGCCGCCTACCAAACCTACTAAAAATCCCGGACGGTCTGCAATACTCATGGCAATATAACCTGCCAATACTGGAATCATAAAGTTAAATGCATATCCACCAATGTTTTTGAAAAATGCCGCTGCTGCTGTGTAAGTTCCAAAATTTCCATCTTGAGGTGCACCTGCAATACTGTCAATCAAAAAGGCTAATGCAATAAAGATACCTCCGGCTACAGTAAATGGCAACATATTGGAAACGCCATTCATCAAATGCTTGTAAATCTTTCTTCCAAAGCTTTCATCATTTCCCAAGCTGCTTTCTGCCCTTGCACCAGAATGCTCATATACCGGTGCATCTTTGTCAATGATTCTCTGAATCAATTCTTCTGGTTTTTTAATTCCATCAGATACTTTCGTACAAAGCACCCTCTTACCATGAAAACGTGACATTTCCACAGTCTTATCTGCAGCTACAATAATACCATCACAATTGTCAATTTCTTCTTTTGTCAGAACATTCTTCGCTCCACCAGAACCATTGGTTTCCACTTTTATGGTAATTCCCATTTTCTTTCCAGCTTTATCCAGTGCTTCTGCTGCCATGTAAGTATGTGCAATACCAGTAGGACACGCGGTAACTGCCAATACCCTGAAACCTGTTTTTTCTTCTACAAGGCCTTCCTTTGGTTCCTCTGGATATTTTTCCATTTCCATGTCGTCAATAATCTTTAGAAATGCTTCCTTGCTGTCTGCCTCTAGCAGCTTTTCTCTAAAATCTTCATCCATAAGTATGGTCATCAACCTGGATAATACCTCCAGATGTACATCCCCGTCATTTGGTGCTGCAATCATAAATAAAAGATTGGACGGTTCACCATCTAATGCTTCATAGTCCACCCCATTGGGCACTGTGATTGCCGAAAGCGACGGTGCCTTTACTGCCTTACTTTTTGCATGGGGAATGGCAATCCCTTCTCCTACTGCCGTGGAACCCTTTTTTTCTCTCTCTAAGATTCCTTGTTTATAAGTTTCCCTATCAGAGAGGTTTCCTCCTTTCACCTGTAAATCCACCAATAAATCAATGGCCTCCGATTTTGATTTTGGTGATGCGTTTAATAAAATACTTTCCTTTTTTAGCAGATCAATGATACGCATAAAAATCCCTCCAATCACATTATTATAATTGTTTTAACAAATCGTATACCAAATCTTTTGTTGCAAGGCCATCCGAGAAAGCAGTTGCTCCGCCGGTTGCAGTCCCAAGCTTTAATGCATATTCATAATCGCCCTGTTCACACCCTGCGATAAAACCTGCCACCATAGAATCCCCCGCTCCTACCGAATTCCTTACCTGACCTGAGCAAACACCACACACATGCTCTTTATCATTTTCATCCAATAGTACTGCACCATCTCCTGCCATAGAAACCAACACATTGATTGCACCCATTTCCTTCAGCTTTCTTGCATAAGTCAAAATATCCTGGATGCCAGATAATTTTACTCTAAACATTTCCTCTAACTCAAACTGGTTTGGTTTTACAAGAAATGGCTTGTATTCCAATACATTCATAAGTAAATCTTTGGTTGCATCTACTACTGTACGAATTTGTTTTTCTTTTAAAAATTCTAAAATCCTTTGGTAAATATCCTCTGGCAAAGCATCCGGGATACTTCCAGCTAAAACGACGGTATCTCCATTCTTTACTTCCTTTAATTTTTCAAAAAACTCACTCACTGCTTCCTTGGGAATCTGTGGTCCTTGTCCATTTAATTCTGTTTCAGTATCCGATTTTATCTTCACATTAATTCTGGAACATCCCTGTTTCAAATGAACAAAATCTGTTTCAATTCCTAGTTCCTGCACACCTTTTTCAATGGCTTCTCCTGTAAAACCAGCTACAAATCCCAGCGCCTTTGACTTGATTCCCAATTCCTGCAACACTATGGAAACATTGATTCCCTTTCCTCCAAAATAAATCTCATCCTTCTTCGAACGATTCACACAACCTAAATTCAACTGGTCTGCATGCACAATATAATCCACAGCAGGATTAAATGTTACGGTATAAATCATCTTTCATAACCTCCTTTACTAAAGTATAGTCCATATAGCTACAATCAATCAGTCGATCTGTAATAATGGTTGCTTTATTCAATGGCGAGAAGGTTGCTGTAGCAATTCTGTCAAACTTTGAGTGGTCTGCCAATACATAAGCATTGATACTCGTACTGATCACCGTACTTTTTACTTTTGCTTCATTGATGTCCGGAGTGGAAAAACCGCCCGAAATAGAAATACCATTTACACCGAGAAAAGACTTTGTAAAATGATAATTACTCAACGTCATAACGCATTCTGCACCTACAATCGCCTCTGTAGATAATTTGATCTCTCCACCTGGAATATAAACCTTGAATCCACTTTCTGCTAATTTTTTTGTATGGATAAAAGCATTGGTTACAAAAGTTACATTTTTTTGTGGAAGAAATTCTATCATCTTCTCTGTGGTAGTCCCTGCATCTAAAAAAATGAAATCTCCTTCCTCCACCAAACTTGCCGCATATTTTGCAATAGCAATTTTCTCTTCCGTGTATAGTCTTTCCTTTTCTTTGATATTTTCTTCATGAAACGTGAATTTTTCGTTTTTTGAAATTGCACCACCATGCACTTTTATTAGTTTTCCTTGTTCTGCCAGTGTATTCAAATCCCGACGCATGGTAGAAACGGAACTGTTGAGCATCTGACACAACTCATTGATGGAAACACTTTTATTCCTATTTACAATTTCCTCAATCATGGCATGCCTTTCTTCTGCAAGCATTTTTTTCACCCCCAATGACGCATTTTGATTTATTTTGATTTGTTTTGGTTGTTTGTTAAGGTTAATATACCATAATACCTCTATCTTTTCAATCATTTTCGCTCATGATACGTCATTTTCGCTCATTTTTACAGATACTATGTATGACGTTTGTGCATTTTTGCTATAATTTAAAAGAGGAACACGGGGTGGTATCCAGCTTTTGCCAGCCGGATACCACCCCGTGTTCCTTAGAATCCACCATATTGATACGCTCTTGCAATAACATAGGAGGGCTCATAATTTTAAAATTTCATACCAAAAATAACTTTATCTTCCAGTTCTTTTACTTCCAAAAATCCTAACTTCTCTGCCAGCTTTTTCGATGGGGTGTTTTTGGGATGGATAAATACATGTATTTCTTCTATATACAATACCTCTTTGGCGTAGTCAAGGATTGCCTTACCTACCTGATAAGCGATTCCCCGACCACGCATATCTTCTGAAAGTAGATATCCTAGTTCTGTGTAAACGCTTCCCTCCACTTCCCTTTCTTCCAATCCTGCCCTTCCAATCACCCTTCCTGTTTCCTTTTCTGTAATTGTCCACATTCCATAACCATAAAAGGGATATCTATTCACAAGATAACTTAAGAATTGTTCATAACTTTCCAACGGTTCTACATACTCCATTCCTTCCATACTATAAATGGAAGAAAAACTTTCATAATCTTGTGCTATGCTCTCCCGCAATTCCCAGGTTTCCCCCTGGGCTATCCTTCATGGAAGCTTATGAGCCCGTTGGTACACCTTCATTATAAATTCTGCATCCACCTCTTCAAATCCTTCTACTACCATCACAGCCCGGGATAAATCCTGATTTCCGGAATCCGGATTGTAAAAACCTAACACAGGAACTCCTGCACTGCATCCTGCATTTACCCCATTGCTGGAATCTTCTATAATCACACATTCATCTTTTGTGACTCCTAACTCCTTCATTGCCTTTTCAAAGATTTCTGGCGATGGCTTAGGATGCGTCACACTTTCTCCGCTGATTAATTTTTCAAAGCAATCCTGGATTCCAAGAAAATCTACCACTGCCTGTATTTCCTTTTGGGGAGAGGACGAAGCAACCGCAAGCTTATAATGATTTCGATGCAAATCCTGAATCAAAGACTTTATTCCCTTGATTTCTTCGTACCCTTCTGTCTTTATCAAATAAGCTATATTTTCTCTGATTTTTTCCCGTATGACTTCCGGGGATAAGGGTACCTTCAATTCATAACTTACGTATTCACATACTTTCTGGTGGGTACCACCGATAAATCCCTTATACTCCTCATAAGGAAATTCTATCCCATACTCCTGACACACCATCACATAAGCCTGATAGTGCTGAGGCTCACTGTTGATTATAACACCATCCATATCAAAGATTACTGCCTTTAACATCTATTTTTCTCCTCCTATGCAACAGTTCAGCCACAGGCTAAACTGTTACGAAATCGGGCAATGCTTACGCATGGCAAAATTGCCCGATTTTTGTTAAATTCACATTTTCGCACGGTCAGCGCAGTGAATGCGCAAACCTGCCTAAACTGTTACCCTTCTGTAACTATGCATCCTCAAACTCCTTATGCCTGAATTCTAACATCACCATAACAACAGACACAATCCCTGCAGTGGCATCTGCCACTGGTCCCGCGTAAAGGACACCATCAATGCCCATAAACAGTGGCAGTATCAGAATCAATGGCAGTAGAAAAAGTGTCTGTCTGGTCAGTGCCAGAAACATACCCTTTACTGGTTTTCCAATCGCCGTAAAGAAATTAGAAGTAATGGGTTGTAAAAAGTTTACAAAGGTAAAGAACAAAAATACCCTAAAATAGCTGATGGCAAAACTGTAATACTGTTCACTTCCCTCTCCAAATAAGGAAATGATCTGCCTTGGCAGGAACTGAAATACCGAAAAGGCTGCCACAGATAAGGCTGCACCAATGGCAGTTGCCATTTTATATCCCTGCTTTACTCTCTGATACTTTGACGCCCCATAGTTAAAACTCACAATGGGCTGTAATCCCTGGGAAATACCGATAACAAAAGACATATATATCATATTTACTTTTGCTATGATACCGGAGCAGGCAATGGGGATGGCCTCCCCATAAGTGGAAATTCCTCCATAGTACTTCAATGACTTGTTCATCACAATCTGCACCACCATCATGGCAAGCTGATTACTGCAAGGTGCCACTCCCAAAGAGGCAACCCGGCTCACATATTGCTTTTGGGGTCTGAAGTGTTCTCTTTTTAAAGTAATCGTCTTAAAATGACAAAAGTAATGTACTACCATTGCCGCTGCAACCACCTGACCAATGACCGTTGCCCAGGCTGCCCCAGCCATACCAAATCCAAAACAACTTACAAACAAAAAGTCCAATACCGTATTTACCAGTGCGCCAATCATATTACAAAGCATGGTCATTCTCGGACTTCCATCTGCACGAATCAGATGTCCCCCTCCCACTCCCAGAATCAAAACAGGAAAACCTAAGGCTGTGATTCTGGTATAAACTCTGGCATACTCTAATACATTTTCCGGGGAACCAAAAAACAAGAGCATAGGAGTCAAAAAGAGCTCTGCCACAATACAAAGAAGTGCCCCACAGCCTGTCATCATGGTAATAGCATTTCCAATATAAAAGGCCGCAGAATTTTTTTCTTCCCTTCCCATGGCAATGTTAAAGGCGGAAGCACCGCCAATTCCAAACAAAAGGGCAATTGCCACACAGGAGGTTGACAGTGGAAAGGCGATATTGGTAGCCGCATTTCCAAGCTCTCCCACATTTCTTCCAATAAAAAACTGGTCTACAATATTATACAGGGCAGACACCAGCATCGCTATTATGCTAGGCACAGCAAACTTACGTAAAAGGCTGGCTACCGGCTGACTGCCCAATGGATTTTCTTTGTTCATTTGTTTTTCCTCACTTTTCTTTCATACTGCTACTACTTCAACAACTCATAATGCCCAAAATCTGCCTGTTCAAAATCCGCCACTTCATTGTAAGCAGCCAGGGCAAAATCCAATAACTTCGCTCCCAGTAATCCACCGGTTCCCTCCCCAAGGCACATTCCCGCGTGAATATAAGCCTCTTTTCCAATTGCCTTCAAAGCCAGCTGCCCTGCCGGTTCTGCTGAACAGTGGGAGACAAAAATATAGTCTTTACAAAAAGGTGCCAGACGAATGGCACAGTTGGCCCCTATGGCCGAGATAAATCCATCCACCAATACCGGAACCTGATAGATAGCACCTCCCAAAAATGCACCGGCAATACCACAGATGTCATAACCTCCGACTTTTGACATCACATCCAAAACATCATCCTTCTTTGGATGGTTTACCAAAATTGCCTGCTCTATCACTTTGATTTTGTGCTCAAGGCCTTTGGATGATAAGCCAGCCCCCCGACCAGTCACCTGGGAAACAGGAACCTCCTCCAACACAGACAACATGGCACTGGAGGTGGAGGTATTCCCAATCCCCATCTCCCCAGTAACAAATAAATTGTATCCTTGTTCTTTTAATTCTTTTACCATGTGGATTCCCACAAGAATCGCCTGTTCACACTGTTCTCTGAACATGGCTGGTCCCTTTGTCATATTCGCTGTTCCAAAGGCTATTTTTCTATGTACCATGCCCTGCACCTGTGACATATCTTTGCATATTCCGATGTCAATGGGAAACACTTTTGCGCCTGCCACTTTTGCAAAAGAATTGATGGTTGCAATCCCTTTGGTAAAATTTTCAGACACAATGGCGGTCACCTGACTACCTGTCTGGGTCACCCCTTCCTCCACCACTCCATTGTCTGCACAAAAAATTAAGACTGCCTTTTTATCCACCTTAGGATTCAGATTTCTGGTCACCCCAGCCAGTTGAATTACCATATCTTCTAATCTTCCCAGACTTCTTAGGGGCTTACCCACCTGGTCCCATTTTTCCCTTGCTGCCTGACACATGGTTTCGTCTATTGGTTCTATTCTCTTTAACAAATCTGCTAATTCACCCATCTACATACCTCTTGCCTATTTTGCTCCCAATACTTCTTTCATATCTGCCAAAGTTTTATCCAGTTCCTTCTTTGTATGGGCAGCAGAGAGAAAAATTGCCTCAAACTGACTGGGTCCAAAATAGTTTCCCCGTTCTAACATCTGTTTAAAGTATGTTGCAAATGCCTTGGTATCTGCCGTCTTAGCAGTGGCATAATCTATCACCGGCTCTTTCGTAAAATACAGGCAAGACAGGGAACCCTCTCCCACAATCTGAAACGGCAGTTTCGTTTCCTGTAAAACACCCCTTACACTCTCTCTAAAATAATCACCTAGTTCCTTTAATGTGGCGTAGATTTGAGGATGCTCACTTAAAATGGTAAGCTGGGTAATTCCTGCAACCATGGCGACCGGATTACCACTTAGGGTTCCTGCCTGATATACCTGACCTAATGGAGCTACCACGCTCATTACATCTTTTCGTCCTCCATAGGCTCCTACCGGCATACCCCCACCAATGATCTTTCCATAGGTAATCAAATCTGGCTTCACCTTGTAATAACCGCTGGCTCCATGGATACCAAGACGAAATCCGGTAATCACCTCGTCAAAGATCAGCAATGCCTGATTTTCATCACAAAGTTTTCGAAGTCCCTGCAAGAATCCCTCTTTCGGGAGCACAACCCCCATATTGGCAGCGATAGGTTCCACAATCACGCAGGCAATCTGATTCTTGTTATGCTCAAACAATGCTTCTACACTTTCTAAATCATTGTAGTTTGCAGTCAAAGTATCTTGCACACAACCCTCAGGCACCCCACCACTGTCTGGCACCCCTGCAGTCATTGCACCAGAGCCTGCTTTTACCAGCAACGAATCAGAGTGTCCGTGATAGCAGCCTGCAAATTTAATTATCTTGTTTTTTCCGGTAAATCCTCTTGCCGTGCGAATGGCACTCATCACTGCCTCCGTTCCGGAGTTCACCATACGAACCATCTCCAGCGCCGGTACCAGAGAAACCATAAGTTCTGCCATTTCTACTTCCAACTTTGCAATAGCTCCATAGCTGATTCCACGTTCCATCTGTTTTTTCATTGCCTCTACGATTCTGGAATCATTATGCCCTAAAATCATAGGTCCCCAGGAGCCTATATAGTCAATATAAGAATTGCCATCTTCATCGTATAGGTAGGCACCTTTTGCATGCTCAATACACACCGGTTCGCAGCCTACCGGACCAAAGGCACGTACCGGACTGTTGACACCTCCTGGCATAACCTTCACTGCGCGCTGAAATATCTCTTTGGATTTTGTAGTTGTAAATGTCATAATTACATTCTCCCTTCCTTAATGTACTTCGCAATTTCCTTTGCATAATAGGTAATCAGCATATCTGCTCCTGCCCGATACACGGAAACTGTGGATTCGCACACAATAGAGGCTTCATCTATGTAACCTGCCGCTGCAGCTGCCTTAATCATGGCATACTCCCCACTGACACTATAGGCTGCCAGAGGTTTCTCAAACCTTTCCCGGATATCTCGTACAATATCAAGAAAAGCAAGTGCAGGCTTTACCATAAGAATATCTGCCCCTTCTTTGCAGTCAAGTTCCGCTTCTCTTATAGCCTCTCTTCGATTGTGGTAATCCATCTGGTATCCTTTTCGGTCACCAAACTCCGGTGCCGAACCTGCCGCTTCCCGAAACGGTCCATAAAAGGAAGAAGCATATTTCACGGCATAGGACATGATTGGTGTATTCACAAATCCGTTACCATCCAAAGTATTTCTTATGGCCTGGATTCTTCCATCCATCATGTCGGAAGGTGCTACCATATCCGCCCCTGCTTTTGCATGGGATAATGCTGTCTTTGATAGTACCTCCAAAGTCTTGTCATTGTCCACGGTTTTTCCATCTAAAATTCCACAGTGCCCATGGGAGGTGTATTCACACATACACACGTCGGTAATACAATACAACCCTGGATAATTTTTTTTAATATAGATCAAAGCCTTTTGTACCACTCCATCCTCTGCCCAGGCACTGCTTCCACAGGCATCTTTGTGTTTCGGAATACCGAATAAAAGAATACTCTTTACTCCAGAATCACATATCCTATCCAATTCTTCCCCAATTCGGTCAATACTATATCTATACTGCCCTGGCATAGAGGAAATTTCTTCCTTAATATTGACTCCTTCCACTACAAACAACGGATAAATTAAGGTATCCGCCGAAACCCTTGTCTCCTGTACCATTCCCCGAATCATTGGATTACTTCTCAATCTTCTTGGTCTATCTATCAAACTCATTTTTATCACCTTCTTTCTTCTTTTCTTCCTCTTCCAATAGTAATGTAATCATACTATCCATGGTTGCCTCCTTGGCAATGGAAATTTGCATTCCATAGGATGCTGCCTCCCTGGCGGTCTGTTCTCCAATACAAAGAGCATGGACTTTCGTAAAATCTAAGGCTTCCAAACTATTTGCAAAACTTTTCACCGTAGACGCACTGGTAAAAGTAACATAATCTATCTGCCCTTCCAAAAATTCCTGTGTGATGCTTTCTACTATAGGACCACTCTTGGTATATACCGTTCGGTAGGTTGGAATATCCTTTACTTTCACCCTTCCCAAAAGCTCTTTCATCAAATCCTTGGAGCCCTCTTCTGCACGAAAGAGATACAATGTGGTATCTTTTTCTAATCTTTGGGCTAACAACTTTCCTAAAGCTTTTGCAGAATATTCCTTTGGCATGTATTCAGGAAAGATTCCATAACACTCCAACTCTTTTCTTGTGCCCTGTCCAATCACTGCAAAGGACAGGTTGGGATTGGATAAAAGAGAGCGCATATCAAGCTTCCTATACCGCATCTGCTCAAAGAAATGTCTGACTCCCTGGGGACTGGTGAAACCAATACACACCTTATCTCTCCTTCCACTTACTTCCTCCATTGCCTGAGAGAGTGATACTTTCTCTTCCTCTCCAACACTCCACATTGGAATGGTTTCAATGGATGGCATTTCTACTACCTGTGCACCCAGCTCCCGCAGTTTTTTTGCCAGAGAGGAAATACGCTCTCTAGGTCTTGTGATTAACACCTGTGTGCCAAACAAGGGTTTCTTTTCCACCCAGGAAAGTTCTTTTTCCAACAGACACACTTTGCCCACCACAATCACCGCCGGACTCTGAATCTTTAAATCATTGGCTCTTTCTCTTAAGGTTCCCACAGTGGCCACTACCTTTCTTTGCCTGCAGGTAGTTCCTTTTTCCAAGATTGCCGCAGGCATATCCGGGCTCATTCCCCCTGCCATCAGCCCATGACAAATGGTATCCAATGCAGTCACCCCCATAAGGAATACCAGGGTAGCATTTAATTCCACCAACGCCTTAAAATTAATATCCAAAGCTCCATTTTTCTTTTTGTGTCCTGTAATCACATGAAAAGAGGAAGTAAAGTCCCGGTGTGTCACCGGAATTCCATTGTATGCCGGAACCGCAATGGAGGAAGTAATGCCGGGAACCACCTCAAAGGGAATGCGTTCCTTTGAGAGAAGCTCCAATTCTTCTCCTCCTCTTCCAAACACAAAAGGATCTCCCCCTTTTAGTCGCACCACCCGTTTTCCCTCTCTTGCCTTTTCTAATAAAATCTGATTTATCTTCTCCTGAGGAATGAGATGATGGCTAGAACGTTTTCCGGCGTTGATAAGTTCTGCCTCCTGAGGTAACCACGCTAACAATTCTAAGCTAATGAGCGCATCATATACCACCACCTGAGCCTTTGCCAACACCTCTCTTCCCTTTTGGGTGAGCAAGCCTATCTCTCCTGTCCCTGCTCCCACAAGCCACACCTTTCCCAGCTTTTCTTCCATCCTTCTTACTCCTTCCTATTTCCACATCTTGACTAATTCCTTTGCCAGCTCTATTCCAATTTCTGCTGCATCCTGAACCTTTCCTTCCTTCACTCCCACGGAAAAATCTCCTGCCGGTTCATGAAAATACAGTCCCCGCAAAGATAAGGTATCTCCCTTTACCAAAGCATAAGCCGCAATAGGAGAGCTACATCCTCCATCCAGATATTTTACAAAGCTTCTCTCCGCAGTGGCTGCATAAAAAGAATCTGTATCCAAGACACAGTTTAAGTACGAATAATCCTCTCCTTTGCGTCCCTGAAATGCCACAATCCCCTGTCCGGCAGCAGGAATCACTTCTTCCACTGAAAAGGTTTTTGTAATGTACTCTTCCATCCCTAATCTCACCAACCCTGCCCTGGCAAGGATGGTAGCAGCGTAATCTTCTTCCTCCAATTTTCGAAGTCTGGTCTGCACATTTCCC
Source organism: uncultured Lachnospiraceae bacterium (assembly GCA_902767135.1). Lineage (GTDB taxonomy): Bacteria > Bacillota > Clostridia > Lachnospirales > Lachnospiraceae > RUG11237. The sequence goes on from CACXGE010000142.1 coordinate 14,035, forward strand.
CGAATTCCCCGAAAGGTTGCATCGGGGTACAACTTTCTTAGCTGTTCCATTCTCCTTCCACTGGAAGTTCCAATACATCCCTCTGAAAAATCCTTCTCTCTCCCTTTTCTCACAATCACACAGTCTCTTGGATCTTCTCTTTTGGAATACCCAATCAAAGGAATCTCTTCCATAATTTCCATAGGCAGGTCTTTTAAGCTATGTACTGTAATGTCCACCCGCCCACTGAGCAGGGCTATATCTAATTCCTTCACAAACAACCCTTTTCCACCAATCTGGTCTAAATTCCTATCCAGAATTTTATCTCCGGTAGTCTTCATTGTCACCAGTTCAAACTCTATTTCCGGATGTATTTTTTTCACGCCTTCCAATGCAAGTAAGGTCTGCTTAACCGCCAGCTTACTGTCCCTGCTTCCAACCCGTACAATTTTTTTCATCTATGGAAACCCCTTCCTTCTTAAAAATTATGGTATCTGTTCAGAGCTGCTGAACTGATACGTAAATGCTGAAACCTGTACTGAATCGTTAAAAAATATGGTCTGATAATACCTGCTTCATCACCGTAAGACAGGACTCCCAATGCTCTTCCTCCATCTGTTTGCGCATATCAAACAGCAATGAAGTTATGGTCTTTTTGGTTCCCAGACGTATCCGTTCTTCCACCTGCTTCCTTGTCTCTTCCTGCAACTCTTTGTTTACTTGTTTTTTTATTCTCTTATAAGCCACATCGGCTGCCATGTCACCTATGTTTTGTATCAATTCTACGTATTCTTGCATTTCCTTTTTTGAAGAGAGTTTCTCTTCCTGTTCCCGAATAATCTCCATTGCAAGTTCTATGGCTTTATTATCCTGATTTGTCCCTGAGTTTCCCCCAAGAGAGTCAATATCATAAGTGGTTACATAGTTTTCTTCCCTAAATCTACTTGAAATATCTCTTGGCACTGCCAAATCTATCAGATATCGGTGCACTCCATCCTGAAGTAACTGGGCACAATCCTCATATTTTACCGTGTGATGGGGACTGGTGGTGGCACTGATAATAATCTCAAAATCCTGCAAATGTTCATAACGTTCTTTATAGTCTAACACTTTGCACTCCTTAGGAATCTCCACCTGCCTTGTCTTATAATTTCTCACCGTAACTGTGACCTTTGCTCCTTCCTCCACCATACAAGAAGCTGCCATTCTTCCAATCTCTCCATTTCCAATCACCAGACATTTCACCCCTAAAAGGCTGTCTTTCTCCTGATAAAGTGCTTCCTTCATCTGTTGAATCACAGATGTTTTTACAGCGGTTAAATGAACGGTTGATTTCACCTTTTTGGCTGCTGTAATGGCTGCCTGGAATACTTTTTCCAGATTACGGTCGGTAGTCTGTGCCTCCCTTGCATAATTTAAGGCCGTTTTCACCTGGGTGATAATCTGGTCTTCCCCAAACACCTTTGACTTCATGCCACAGGAGAGTTGAAACAGATGATGCACTGCCTCCTGGCCGGTTCGCTCCACCACCATGTTCCTATACTCTTTGGGGATGATGCCCTTTAAGGAGCAGACCATATCCAGTAAATCTCCCCGTAGTTTTGGGGTACTGATATATACTTCCGTTCGATTGCAAGTGGATAATATCACCACTCCACTTAATTCATATGTTTCTTTCAAATAAAGCATACCCTCAAAAGCGGCATGATGATGAAAAGAGAACATTGCTCTGGTGTCTAAATCCGCCTTCTCATAATCAATACCAATCATTTGTAGCTGCATCTTCTCACCTCAACTTTTCTAAAAAATATATTTGTCCAGCCCCGCAGTTGCCAACTATCTTTCATCGTATCTGTTCAGAACCACTGAGCAGTTACGATCGTTCATTATTTATCTGATAAAGCAAGGCATTACAGATGGCGGCTGCCACATTGCTTCCTCCCTTTCGTCCTCTTGCTACGATATATGGCACCCCTGCGGTCATAATAAGTTCCTTTGCCTGTACCACATTTACAAAACCTACCGGAACTCCAATAATCAGCTTAGGCTCTATCTTTCCCTCTTTCATTAACTCATAAAGCTTTACCAACGCTGTGGGTGCATTTCCCACTGCAATAATCAAGTCTTTCTTTAAGGATGCTGCTTTTTCCATGCTGATCGTTGCCCTTGTTACCTTCTTTCTCTTTGCCTCTAATGCCACGTCCTCATCACTCATAAAGCAAAATACTTCCCCTCCATATCTTGCCAGGGATTTTTTGTTAATTCCGGACTTTGCCATCTGGGTATCTGTCACAATACAGGCACCATGCATAATAGCCGCCTTTGCTATGGAAACCGCATCCTTTGAAAAGCAGAGATTGTCTGCATAGTCAAAATCTGCTGAAGTGTGAATCACTCTTTTGATAATAGCATCCTGATCCTTTGGAAAGGTTCTTCCCTTTAATTCCTCTGTAATAATTTCAAAGCTTCTCTTTTCAATTTCCTGTGGCAATACCTGCTCCAATTCTATATTTCCTATTTTACCACTCATACATCTTCCTCCTGTAGAATGTACTTTATCGCTACACCATGATTCCCTTTTCTACCATATCATATACCTTTTCCATATCCAACGATGCGCGTATTACATCTGCCAAAGCATCATATTGTGTTTCCTTATATTCTTTCATTTCAAATGCCTTCACCCCTTCCGGGTCACAGCCTTTTTCCTGTAGCAGGGTTGCCACAATCTGTTTTGCCACATCCGATGCATCAAAAATTCCATGAATATAAGTTCCATACACATTTCCTTTTTGTGCCCCATCTAACTTACGTTTTTCTGTATTGTTTTCTATATTTCCAATGGTATTCTCAATCTGGGACAAATGCACTCCATTCCCCATAATTTCTGTGATTCCCATGTGTATTTCGTACCCTTCTACTGCCACCCCTGTCAGGCTTTTTAATATTCCATCAACCCTCCCGAAATTTCCCACAACACGGGTTCTGGTTTTCTGTTTCTGAAATACTGTGTTTATCGGCAATAGTCCCATACCACGCACTTGACCTTTGTGTTCCATTCCCTCTGGGTCCTGAATCGTCTCACCAAGCATCTGGTACCCTCCACAGATACCGAACACGATTTTTCCCTTAGCTGCTTGTTGTAATATCTTCGCCTCCATACCGCTTTGACGCATCCAAAGCAAATCTTCTATGGTATTTTTACTTCCCGGAAGTAAAATCATATCCGGATTTGAAAGCTGTCCCGGGCTGGATACATAGCGAAGGGACACTTCCGCAAAACATTCAAAGGCAGAAAAATCAGTAAAATTGGATATTCTTGGCAGACGAATTACCGCAATATCTATAAGACCGCTGCTCTTTCTCTTTGCAAATCGTTCTGTCAGACTGTCCTCATCATCGATATCCAAATAGACATAGGGTACCACACCTACTACAGGCTTTCTTCCCCGTTCTTCCAACATACGAATTCCAGGCATGAGAATATCTTTATCCCCACGAAACTTATTGATGATAAGTCCCTTGACATAGCTTCTTTCCTCTTCTTCCAAAAGTGCAAGGGTGCCAATCAACTGGGCAAACACACCACCCCGGTCAATATCTCCTACAATGAGTACCGGAGCCTTTGCCATCTTTGCCATTCCCATATTCACAATATCATTTTCCTTTAAATTGATTTCCGACGGACTTCCCGCCCCTTCCAACACAATAATATCATTCTGGGATTCCAACTCATGGTAAGCATCTAAAATAGCTGGAATAAACTGTTTCTTATTTTTATAATATTCCTTGGCAGACATAGTGTCCACTACTTCTCCATTTACAATCACCTGAGAACCGGTGTCGTTGGTAGGTTTTAACAAAATGGGATTCATATTCACCGTAGGCTCAATCCCTGCAGCTTCTGCCTGCATCACCTGTGCCCTTCCCATCTCCAGCCCTTCCCTGGTGATATAAGAGTTAAGTGCCATGTTCTGGGATTTAAAAGGTGCCACCCGGTATCCATCCTGTCGAAACACCCTACAGAGTCCTCCCACCAACAAGCTTTTTCCCGCATTTGACATGGTGCCCTGTATCATAATTGACTTTGCCATCCTTGCCTCCTATTCTTTGTGTTTCACGACTAGTAACACTGTTCTGTTTTATGTTCTCCAATGCTGTAATGAGCTTTTGATTGCTCTCCCTGTCTTTTACCGCAATGCGGTAATATCCTTTCGAAAGCCCCACATAATTACTACAATCCCGAATCAAAATTCCTTTCTCCAATAATTTTTCCTTCAAGTCTACAGAGTCATACAAAAAAATATAGTTTGCACTGCTCTCCCAAAAGGTGATGTGTAATCTAGATAACTGTTGTGTCAAATAATCCCGTTCTTTCTTTACGTAGCATCTGGTTTTTTTCACAAATGACTGTTGTGGTAAGGCTGCCACCCCTGCTGCCTGGGCCGGAACCGATACACTCCAAGGTGGACCTGCATCAGCCATTTTAGAAAGTACCATAGTATCCGTACAAATGCCGTATCCCAATCGGATTCCCGGCATCCCGTACATCTTTGTAAAAGAGCGCAGAATAAAAATATGGGGATAATTTAATGTCTGATTCACAAGACTTCTTTCCTGCTCATCTTCCAGAAAATCCAGAAAACATTCATCTAGAAACAACCGAATTTGTTTCTTTCTGCAATGTTCTACCATCCGTAAGAGAAGAGACTGGGGTATGGTTTTTCCTGTAGGATTATTGGGGTTGCACAAAAACACCACATCCAACTCTTGTGTGAGCACATCCAAAAAACATTCATCCAGGCAAAAGGTATTGGAATCTAATACATAATGTTCCACCCTTGTCCCTACAAAATGAAGTGCCTGTTCATATTCTGCAAAGCAAGGGGCTAACACTAAGGCAGATTTCGGTTTTAGGGCGTACACATAGCGATAAATAATGTCTGCCGCACCGTTTCCACAAATCACATGCTCTGGCTTAACCTTGTGAAACTGCCCTAGCTTTTCTCTTAATTTTTCACAGGATATATCCGGATAATTATGTACCTGGTTTAGGCTGTCCCCCATTGCCTTTTTTACCATTTCCGGTGTCCCTAAAGGATTGATATTGGCAGAAAAATCTATACAATCTGCATTCCGATAAATATCTCCACCATGAATCATCTCCATACCTTCCACACACCTTTCCTGTCTGTTCAATGTTCTAAGCAGCTATCAAAATCCATGCCTTTATACCGCAAAAAAGTAACATTCCCAAAAATACCGTCCCATATAATAACCGGTTCGCTTCCACAATCCGCTCTGGTGTCACAGTGCGTTTCCCATCTCCTATGGTGTCCTTTTTATGCAGGGTGCCAAAATAATAGGCATCTCCTAAAAGCTGCACCTGCAAAGCTCCAGCGCAGACAGACTCTGTCTGTGCTGCATTTGGACTGGCACTTTTTTTGCGGTCTCTTTGATATATTTTTAATGCGTCTTTTCCGCTAAATCCCGGCATAATCGTTGCAGCAAGGAGCATAAGCATTGCACTAAGCCTTGCGGGAATAAAATTTACTACATCATCTAATTTGGCAGCAAATCTTCCAAAATACAGATACCTGTCATTTTTATATCCAATCATGGAATCCATGGTATTGATTGCTTTATAAAAATATCCCATAGGGGCACCGCCGAGAATCATATAAAACAAAGGGGCTATAATTCCATCTGATGTATTTTCTGCCACCGTCTCCACCGCTGCCTTTGCCACACCTTGTTCATCCAGGCTGTTCACATCCCGACCTACAATCATGGAAACCGCATATCGGCTTTTCTGTAAATCCCCGGCTTTAAGTGCATCATACACCTTCATGCTTTCCACCTTCAAGGACTTTGTGGCGAAAAGAAAATAACACAACACTCCCTCCACTGCTACTCCCACATAAAAATGTATGCGGTAACCTCCATATAATAAAACCATACTAATCCCAGTAGAAACAAAAATCACAAAAATAGAGAGCACCATTCCTGCCACAAACTGACCCTTGTTACTTTTGGGGAAAAGTTTTCTACAAACCTTTTCCCCTTTGCTAATCAGCGTACCAATCAGCCTTGCCGGATGACACACCATCCAATGGGGGTCTCCAAATATTAAGTCTAAAATATATCCAAGAATACATCCATACAAAGAGCCTAGCACCCGCTCCCACCTCCTTTGATTTTTACAGGAATTCCACACTGTATGCGATACACCTCATCTGCATCCTTGGCAAGCTCGCAAAGTGCCCTTCCGGTGTATTCTCTCCACTGTCTCTCCTCACGTTTTATGGGAACAATCCCATTTCCAATCTCATCACTGACAATAAGCCAGGAAGGATTCTTTCTAAGCATGGCTACCGCCTCCTTGCAATCCCTCCCTTGTTCCATCCACTGTTTTAATATCAAATGAAAACCATTCAAAAATATGCCATCAAAGAGGTTCCCTTTCACATTTTCGTTCCAAAGTTCTTCTAGGGAAACAATCTTATACTCTGGATAATTTTCTTCTGCCCATTTCCTCTTCCCCTGATAAGCTCCACCAATTACCAAAATTTTCTTCATGGGAAACCTCCTTTACGTATCCTCAAACCTTAATCTTACAACACAACATAAGCCCAAGCAATATCATCAGCTCACAAATCTGCAAAAAGAACCCCGCTAAATCTCCTGTAATTCCCCCAAATTTTCTTTTGCACAAATCATAATGAATTCTAAAACTAATCACCGAGAGAACAAGCACTACTCCTCCATAGACAGGATGCAGAAACAGACTGACACCCCACGCTAGAAAAAGCAAGGTAAGCAGTACAATTTTCACATTTTTTTTCTGTGCCCCATCCTGAAAAGCTGCCACAAGTCCTGTGTTCTTTGCCAACGGAAAACTTACAATACTGAGTCCGCTTAAGGTTCTGGATATCACAAAACTGATACACACAAAGGGAAGCGCTTCCTTTTGTATCTCTGTCCACACCGCAATGTTTGTTACAAAATATACCAAACCATAAATAATGGCAAAGGCACCGGAATTGGAATCTTTTAAAATTTCTAATTTCTTCTCCTTGTCACCATAGGAGCTAAGTGCATCAATGGTATCTAAGTATCCATCCAAATGGATTCCTCCAGTCACCAATACCGGAACCAGGGTAGCTGCACTGGCTGTAAAAACTGTACCGAACTTTGCTTTTTCACACACCCACAGTACACTCATAAGTATCAGCGCCACCGCTGCACCAACCATAGGAAAAAAACAGAGGGCATACTTCATATTCTTCTGTGTCCATGTGATTTTGGGCATGGGGATTTTGGAATACATGGAAAAGGCAACAATCATAGACTGTAACATAAAAATCCTCCTTTTATTTCTTATGGTAAACGGGAATCCCACAGACCACCTCAATTACCTTGTCTGCCCTCTTTGCCAGTTTCTGATTTAAGATTCCCAAATTTCGGATATACTGTTTTGTTATCTTATCGTACTCACATCCATCCGAAAAAATTTCATTGGTCACAATCACCAGATGGTTACATTTTTCGAGCAAATGCTCCACCCCCTGTAACACTTCCTCCACAATAGGCTCCTTCACTCCATGTTCCGAAAACATTTCATTTGCCACAAGATTAGACAGACAATCCAGCAGAATCGTACAATCAGCCGGAAGGTTGACATGTTTTAAGTCTGTAAAACACTCTAACGTAGTAAAACCTTTCTCTCTTCTCATAGTACGGTGCCTTTCTATTTTTTTCTGTGTTTCCGAATCTGTACCCTGCATGGTTGCAACATAGAAAAATCGCTCCCTCTTTTCTTTCTTCTCCTTATGATATAGCTCTACAGCAATGTTTTCAGCAAACTCTGACTTTCCACTTCCGCTGCCTCCACTTACGAAATAAAACATCCGGTACCCCCTTTCCTTTCTTAGTATCTATTGGAATTTATTCTCATCTATTGTTTTTCATTTGTTCCAACATTCTAATCACAAATTTCAGATTAGAATAATAGGAAAAGTGGGGGTATCCTATGACACCGTTTTTTATATGGCAACATTCCCACTGTCTCTTTTTTGATGGCTTTTCTGCCAGGAAACCATCCCCGTTATTTGTACTGTCCCAGTAGTGAAACTCATGGGCTTTGATACTCTCTCCCTTTTTTAAAAAACAATTCTCTCTCCTGCTTTTTACATCCACGTACCCAAAACGGACTAGCTTTCTTTGATTGGTACATTCCCCTTCCACCAGCCCAACCATAGGATATATCACACCCTTGTCATCCTCCAGTCTTTCATGAAGGTACATAAATCCTCCACATTCTGCCATGCAAAAAAGCCCCTGTTCCAGCCTTCTTTTCATATCCCTACGCATACTAAAATTTTCCGATAATTGTTTTGCGTAAATCTCCGGATAACCGCCTCCTAGCAGGATTCCATCCACTTCCTTTGGAATCTCCTGATCCTTTAAGGGACTAAACTTTGTAATCCTACAGCCAAGCGCCTGCAATAACTCTAAGTTATCCTTGTAATAAAAGCAGAATGCCGGGTCAAACGCCACGCCAAGATTCAGGCCCTGTCCCGGGCGTGTGGAAAGATACTGTCTCCACTCTTTTGGGATATCGTCTTCCAATTCAAGAGCTGTATTGGCAAGCTGTATTAGTCCCTTCATATCCACATATTCCTGAATTAGACTGCCAAGAACTTTTACATCCTTACGAATATCAGAAAGTTCATGCGGGGTAACCAGGCCTAAATGCCTGCTTGCCAACGAGAACTCTTCTAGTTTTGGAATACAGCCATACACTTTTACCTGCAATTGTTTTTCGATCATCTCCTTCAACTGTTTTCCTGTCATTTGGGATACCCCGTTTAAGATAACTCCCTGAATGGTGTGGTCTTTTTGAAACTCCAAAAAACCTTTGATCATTGGCACAACAGAAAGTGCCATCCCTTTGCAGTTCACCACCAATACTACCGGGGTATCTGTAACCTTTGCAAGCTCATAGGAACTTGCTAAAGTTGAGTCCATCTGCATTCCATCATAAAATCCCATCACCCCTTCCATCACCGTGATGTCTTTGCCCTTACTATTTTTTACAAGGAGATATCTTGTCTGCTCCTTAGAGGTAAAAAATAAGTCCAGATTCTGGGAAGGGATGTCAAACACCAGGCTGTGAAACATAGGGTCAATGTAATCCGGACCACATTTACAACTGGCACTATCCACATGTAACTGTTTCAAAGCAGATAGTATTCCACAAACAATCGTTGTTTTTCCACATCCACTGTTTGTTCCTGCTATCATAATTCTAGGTATGTTCTGTTTCACGTTCCCCCTCCTTTAAAACAGTGACAATATAGATTGGATTTTGTCCCATCATCAGCTGATAATCTCCCACTTTTTTGGAAACAGAAGTCTGCATTTGCACAATATCAAAAACATACTCTTTATTTTTATCAAAAATTTCCATAAGCTTTGTGAGGGAATTTAACGCTATGGTATTGACTACTACACGGCACTTTGGATTCTTATGAAAAATACAATCAAAGATTTCTTCCATATTTCCTCCACTGCCTCCCAAAAAAACATGGGTTGGTGCTGGCAAATCTTCCAACGCCTCCGGAGCAACCCCGGCTACAATTTCCATATTGTCTGCTGCAAATTTTTGTTTATTCTTTTCCAGTAATTCCACGGCTTCCGGATGTTTCTCGATGGCATACACTTTGATATCCGGAGCCTGCAATGCCATTTCCACGGACACAGAACCACTGCCGGCACCAACATCATATACCACAGCATCCGAAGTGAGGTTTAACTTTCCAATACTCACAGTACGCACCTCACGCTTTGTCATTGGTACCTTACTTCGAAGAAATTCCTCATCCGGAATGGACAATGCCGCCCAATCTTTTGCCTTCTTATTCTCCGTAACCACCACCAATAAGTTACCTACGGTTAGCTGCTTTGCTTTCTTCGGAGTTCCTCGAAAAATCTGCTCCTGTTCATAGGATAAATTTTCTCCCACATGTAACACCACATCTTCCATGTTGTAATACAACAATTTATCACATAATTTATGCAATCCTTCTTGGCCATCCATGAGGAAAAAACAAAATTTATGTCTTTTTATTCTCTGAATCATATTGATCTCTTTTCCGTGGGCACTTGCCATACACACAGCTTCCCAGGAGATTCCAAGCCTACTGCAAAAGTACACCATAGAAGAGATTCCCGGCACCAACTCTACTTGAAAATCCTTTAGTTCCTCCATAAGTTTTCTGGCTCCACTAAAAAAGCCAACATCACCGGATAATAGCACCGCTCCTGATTCTCCATCCTTGATATGACTTCTAAAAAAATCGCCAATCTCTTCTGGCTTATAGGATATGAGAACCTGCTTTTCTTTCCTTTTTGCCTCTTGTAAAAACGGTTCCATCATACGCTTTGCCCCTGCCAAAACACTGCAATTACAAATACACTCTCTTGCTTTTAGGGTGAGAGTTCCGTCCCCTCCCATACCAATTCCTACCAAGTATACCTTTGCCATATTGCTCACCTCCACTTTCATCTCATCATAAAGCTTACCTTTACTCCATCTATTACTCTCTGCCTTCCGAACCACAAAGCAGATACCCTGTTTTTATAAGCGATACCCTCTTGGGGTCACCATATGATTATCCATCATCTTTGTTTCCCGATTCCCGATAAAAACTGTGGTAAACATATCTACCTGGGTATCTTTTAATTCCTCTAATGTGAGAATTCTTTTATTTTCACCGACTCTTCCAATATTCTGCACATATCCACATACGGTATTTTTGTCTTTATACTGCAATAAAATCTCACAGGCTTTCTTCAGATAATCATGTCGTTTCCTGCTGGATGGATTGTAAAGACAAATACAAAAATCTCCCTTGGCTGCATCTAGCAATCTCTCTGTGATGGTCTCCCAGGGGGTAAGCAAATCACTGAGACTAATCACAGCAAAGTCATGGGTAAGGGGAGCCCCCAGCACTGCTCCTCCTGCAAGAGCGGCTGTAATTCCAGGTATAACACTAAGTTCTACCTCCGGATATTCTTCCCCTACCTGATACATCAGACCTGCCATTCCATACACCCCGGCATCCCCGCTGCAGACCATAGCTACCTTTTTTCCTTTTTCTGCCTCCTCAAATGCCATTTTACAACGTTCCACCTCTTTTTTCATAGGGGTAGTCAAAAATTCTTTTCCCGGGTAATACTCCTTTACCAAATCCACATACACCGTGTATCCTATCATTACATCCACTTCCTGCAATGCTCTGTCTGCCTTTACGGTAAGGTCCTCATAAGAACCCGGACCTAGTCCAATTACATATATCTTTTTCATTCACACTCTCCTTCGCCGTAACTATACCCATCCGTTCCTTTTCGAAATTCCGTGGTAAACCCAGGGTCATAGAGTTTGGAACGCTCATAGCTGCTTTTTAATACTTTGCCAACTATAATTAACGCCGTCTTTGTAATATTATTTTCCTTTGCTGTTTTGTAGATGGTAGAAACCGTACAGGGAAATACTTTTTCTTCCGGCCAGGTTGCCTTATACACAATGGCAGCCGGGGTGTCTTTGTCATAGCCCCCTTTCATAAGTTTTTCCTCTAGCTGTTCTAAAAGTCCCATACTCAAAAATATCAGCATGGTAGATTGGTGTTTTGCCCAGGCTTCTATCTTTTCTAACTCTGGTACCGGTGTCCTCCCTTCCATACGGGTAATCACCACAGACTGGGACACATCAGGAAGGGTATATTCTGCTCTAAGTGCTGCGGCGGCCCCGCAAAAGGAGCTGACTCCCGGACAATAATCATAGGGAATGTTCTTTTCCTCCAGGATATCCATCTGTTCCCGGATAGCTCCGTACAAGCATGGATCCCCGGTATGAAGGCGAACCGTGGCCTTTCCTTCTTTCTCGCTGTTTTCCATCACCCTTATCACTTCCTCTAATGTCATCTTTGCACTGTTATAAATCTCACAGCCCGCTTTACAGGAGGATAAAAGCTCCGGATTTACCAATGAGCCTGCATAAATCACCACATCCGCGCTATCTATCAGTTTTTTCCCCCGAAGGGTAATTAAATCTACCGCCCCTGAGCCCGCTCCAACAAAGTGAACCATCTAAACGTCCTCCTTTAAGATAATCAGTGAATAGTAGCTGGTATCCTTCGGTACATCCTGAATATCCGTATATATTTTTTCCTCCGGCATACCACAATTTTCCACCATATAAAATTTCTGTTTCGTTTTCTTGATTTCTTCTTTTACCTTTTCCATCTGACCTCCTGCCTTCATAAGCACTTTGGTTCCGGAAAGCCGTAAGGCCCCCTCCACTCCATAGGATGATGGTATCACATAAAGGGCTTCTTTATTTTCCACCAGGCCAATTTCATGTTTTGCTGCCACTGCACAAAACGAAGGAATCCCACTTACGATTTCCACTGGAAGCCCCATTTCCTGTATTCTTTTATGCACGTATAAATAGGTAGAATACACCGTAGGGTCTCCTAAGGTTAAAAAACATACCTTCTTTCCTTTTAATAATAACCCTGCCACTGCGTCTGCATCCTTATCATGTATAGATTTTAGTTCTTCCTTATCCTTACACATTGGCATAGGCAGACACAAAACGGGTTTCTTCCTCATTTGTGGTACATTTGGCAAAGCAATCTGATATGCCACACACCTTTTTAGTGTCTCTTCTCTGATTTCTCCCATTTCCCAAAGAACTGGTTCTTCTATCTCCTCTTTCTTAGAGATTGGCAGGGCAATCATGTCACATTCTTGTATCACACGAACTGCCTTAAGGGTCATAAGCTCCGGGTCCCCCGGTCCAGTTCCAACTCCATATAATTTTCCCACCATGTAGTCTGCAACTCCTTTCTGTCAAGTCATAAACACAATAGTAACAGTTTAGCCTATGGCTAAACTGTTACGAAATCGGGCAATGCCGACGTATGCAATATTGCCTTTTTACTCACTTCACCGCCTCCTTTTATCCTGTCCGCTCTTTTTCTTTACCTATTATATATCCCACTCTCCCTTTCGTAAAGCGACAATTTCTTCCCTTTTATTTGTTCTGGTGTTTTACCCATTTAAGAATTTCATTGGCCCCTTTGGTTTCTCCCAACAAACCATATTTTTGCGAAAATAATATGGCCCCTATTGGTACTTCTGATAAACATCTTTGCTCTAAATGAAAGGAAATCTTTTTTAAAATGCTCTCCATGGTTTCCTCTAAATAATTGTGCTCTTTTAAGATATGGATTACCTGGTCAGTGGTGATACAGTCCATCATCTCTTTCAGTAGCTCTATGGGAACTCCACATAAAGCGGCATGGGACACAAAAACTTCCATACGTCCATCTGCCACATGGGAATGGGTATTCATAATTCCCGCAGCCAGTTTTACCAGTTTTCCCACATGCCCTACAAGCAGGATACTCTCAAAATTCTGCTCCAGAGCCATATCAATAGTCTCTCCAATAAAATTGCTGCTCTTTACTGCCTTGGAAAGTTCAATCTGCAAGGTATCTTTGATGAAACCCTCTCCGTAATTTCCCGGGGTTATGATAATGTGTTTTACTCCATTTGCCTTTGCCACATTCATCTCAACCTGAATAGACTCAAGGAGTGCCCTCTCACTCATAGGTTCCACAATACCCGTGGTGCCCAAAATGGAAATACCATCTACGATACCAATCCGGGGATTAAAGGTCTTTTTTGCAATCTCCTTTCCTTTTGGTACATAAATAGTAACCCTACACCCTCTCATCTGTCCTTTCCTTTCTAATACCTCTCCCACTTCTTTTTGAATCATCTGCTTTGGTATGGGATTGATTGCCGGCTCACCTATTTTTTGTGATAAACCTGCCTTTGTGACCCTCCCCACACCTTCTCCCCCTGCAATCTCAATTCCTTCCTGATCCGTAAGCTCCACCTTTGCATACACCCAGATTCCATTGGTCACATCCGGGTCATCCCCGGAATCTTTTTGTACCGCACATGCTACGCTGTTTTCTTCTCGAACCACATCCACAATCGCAGTTTCTATGACTACACCCTTGGGAGTCAGTATACTTTCTCTTGAAACCTCCTCCCCAAACAACATGCGTGTTGCAGCCTTGGCTGCTATGGCTGCACAAGTTCCCGTGGTAAATCCTGACCGTAATTTTTTTCTCATCCATTCACTCACTCCTTGCAATTAAAAGATTATCTATGTACAATAATAACACAGTTATATCGTTTACAGCAAAAATTAGTGAGGTTTTCCTATGGATATTGTAATATTTTCCTTTACCAAAACTGCCAGTGACTTATCCGTCACCCTTCAAAATAAGCTTTCTGAGAGTTATGCATCCTGTATTTCCTATACTATGGAAAAATATGCCACCTGCCCTGAGCTTACCCCTTTTCCCATTTCTCTAAAGGATACAGTTTCATCCTATTTTAAGAAAGGAAATGTGCTCATCTTTATTGGTGCCTGCGGAATCGCCGTACGTTCCATCGCTCCTTTCCTTGAAGATAAGACCAAGGATCCCTGCGTACTTACCATTGATGAGAAGGCACAGTATGTCATTTCCTTATTGTCCGGTCACTTAGGGGGAGGCAACGACTTTGCTGCTTTCGTGGCAGACTTATTAAATGCCACTCCTATTATTTCCACTGCTACAGATTTAAACCAGAGATTTGCTGTTGATGTATTTGCAAAAAAAAATCAGTTATCCCTATCTGACATGAAAATAGCCAAAAAGATTTCCGCTACACTTTTAGATGGATATCAGGTGGGAATTGATGGAAATATTTCAAATGAAACACTGCCAAAAGGACTAACTTACCATAATATTTCCCTTCCCCTGGGTTTTTCCATTACCCCATTTTCCAATCACTGCCCCTATAAAGAAACACTTCATTTAATACCCAGACAGGTGGTTTTGGGCGTTGGTTGCAAACGACACACTCCTCCCCAAAAACTCCACTCCTTTGTGATGGATATTTTAAAACGGGAACATATCTATTTAGAGAGTATTGCCTGCATTACAAGTATTGACTTAAAGAAAGAGGAAGAAGCCATTGTTTCTTTGGCTAAAGAGCTTCAGGTTCCTTTTTTCACTTACTCTTCACAGGAGTTGCTGAACATAACGGGAGATTTTACCAGTTCTGATTTTGTAAAAAACATCACCGGAGTGGACAATGTATGCGAGCGCTCTTCCCTTGCCTACAGCCACACCAGAGAACTATACCTAAGAAAGACACCCCAGGATGGCTGCACCATAGCCATCTCCCTCATCCCTATGGAATTTCATTTTTAAGAAAGAGGAACCAGACATGAAACACTATCTTATTTTTGCCGGAACCACGGAAGGCCGGGAATTAATTGAATTTCTCATTGAAAAAAAAGACACTAAGATTACAGCCTGCACAGCCACAGAATACGGAAAAATTTTGTTGCCAAGTGCACCAAATCTTACAGTAATGTCAAAGCGTCTAAATACAGAAGATATGGTAACACTTATGCAGGACTTTCCTTTTGACGGCGTATATGATGCTACTCATCCCTATGCCACCTTGGTATCAGAAAATATTTTAGCTGCATCAAAGAAATCAAAACTTCCCTATTTTCGTATCATTCGACCAGAAGTAACTTTTGAAGATGATGACACCATTGTCTATGTGAATTCCATGGAGGATGCCGTGTCGTATTTTTCAAAAACGACAGGAAATATTTTGTGTACCACCGGCAGTAAGGAACTTGCTGCCTTCTGCAAACTTCCAGACTATGAAACAAGAGTTTATGCAAGAATCTTATCCAACCCGGAAATGGTTTCTAATAGTTTTCAGTTAGGATTTCAGGGAAAACACCTGATCTGTATGCAGGGACCTTTTTCTGAGGAGTTAAATACCGCTCTCATTCATCAGTTTCACATTTCCTATCTGCTTACAAAAAGCTCGGGCAAACTTGGGGGATTTCTTGAAAAAGTAAACAGTGCCAGAAAAACAGGAATTACCCTTGTAATCATTGGACGCCCCACAAAGGAATCTGGTTATACTTTAGAAGAAGTAAAAAAAATGCTGTTTTTCCAAATTTCTTGATATATAATTCATAAGAATCTCCTTCGGCTAACTTTTATTATGATTATACTTTAGCCGAAACAAGCAAAAAGAGCAAGAATCTTTTCGAATTTGAGCCACGGTACCCGGGTCCCTGGCTCTATCATTTACTCTTCTTCCTAAATCTTATTTCAAACCACTGCTCCTCCATGACGAAATAACATGTTTCTGGGCGTTTCTCCCCATCCTCAAATAACATATACATATTATTTTCTATTTTCACTTCACCTTTTTCCTTATAATGACTTCCTTTCCGCTTGTTACTACCAAATTCCTTTTCATAATAACGATTTCCGTCGATTTTATAATAATCGTCTAAAATCACGCAGCTGCCATTCTTTCTTCTTTTTACTTTCGATAAAATCATGCCATCATAGTAATATCCAAGCTTCTTTTCCTTTTGATCTACCTGCATTTTTTTCCCATCATCATACCATTCCTTCGTGATAATGTACAAAGCACCATCCTTTCCAATGCGATAGGTTCCCCAAAATTCCTCTTGCGCATCCTCATCTAACCAATGAAATTGTTTTTTTGAAAACTCCATATATATTTCACATGGTTTTATGACGCCATTTTTCTCGATATTATTATTCGTATCATCCACAAATTTCCCATCTAGAATTTTCCTGGCTCCTTCTGCGAAGCGCACTTTGCATTGCTCGTTTAACTCATCGCCGTTGTATTTTAATACATTTTCTTTCTCGTTTGCCCCCTCTAACAACAACGTTTTCAATTCTTCTATTCTTTCTATACGTTCTTGTTTCTCCAATCGTTTTTGCTCCAACTCTTCCATTTGTTCTAGATGTGAGACATTATCTATATACGCTGGATATGCCTCATCTAGCACTATAACACTTCCAATACGACTTTTCTCAGAGGGTGCTACCAAAGTTATATAGTGCCCTTTCTCAAAATTTGAAGATAACGGATTCGTATTAAAAAAACTAATTATTGTTCTATTCACAGACACTTGAAGATCAAAAAATCTTGGTACCGAACCTTTTGCCACTCTAGGTGTCGCACTCTCACACATACAAGTCACAACATATAACCCATTTGTTTTGACCGATGTTGCCTCCACACAAAATGCACCAAACTGAATTAACGCAACACTTCCCAAAACAGCCCATATAACACTTATATATAGCAACACTAATTTATATTGTTCGAATCCTGAAAGACGGCAAAAAATATAGAAAAATATACCGTATGTTATAATCAGAAAGAGCAGATACACCAGGGATCCTATACTTTTCATTTTCCATTTTGCCAATTTCTTATATTGCTTTACTATTTCTTCGTCTGTCACGTGACTATGCCATTTTTTGATATTGAAATTCATTTTCGTTCGTCTCCTCAACACATCTTTTTGAGCGCGCCAGGGAACCGGGTTCCCTGGCTCACCATTATATCGGCACTAACAATATCAATGAATGGGTCTCATATGATTCCTGTGACATTTATGCCCAATTATGTTAAAATAATTTTGTTATCATTATTTCCCGCAAAATTCACCTATATTTATTTTGCTGGTATTTGGTGTGTTTGCTTTGGTGATTGGAATGATGATCGCATATCTTAAAATTGAAGCGAAATACCGGGAATAGCCAGGGGAGTTAGTGCTACTAAACAGCAAAGTTACACCAATTTTCTCATTACAAAATACGGCAGATTTTGATATCCACATTTTTCATACAACTTGATAGCCCTCTCATTTTCTTTGTCAACTTCCAATTTGATAACTGTGCCTGGATACTTCTTCTCCAAAAAGTCAAAAAATTTACCACCAAGCCCCAATCCTCTATATTCACTTTTCACATACAAATCTTCAATCCAGACACAAACCTTCCCCGCCTCTGTAGAAAATCCCTTAGATACCATTGCGTAACCCTGTACTTCTTTGTCATTCTGAAAAATATATCCTTCTATATATGGACACTCTCCAACACAATTCTCCACATCACTTCGAAATATTTCCTCTGACCCATTGGTTGATACTGCCGGTGACGCATAAAATACTTTCATCATTTCCATGACACATTTTTTATCTTCCTCTACCATAACTCTTATTGTATTATTCACCATAATTTTCTTTCTCCTCTTATTTTTGGGTTATTTTCTATTCTATCATCTGTTACAATGTGCTCAATTCCTGTATGCTCCCTGCTTAGGTAATCTTTTAAGAAGGTAGGAAATGCCTTAACTTTATCCAATTCTTCCAGTGGCACCCAGTGCATCAGCTCTTTATCTCCAAAAGCAGTTATACTGTTGCTATTTATGAGATTATATCATAACACTTACTATCTAGCACGAAATTTTTATTGGGATTGATTTACAAACAAATGTTTATTATTATATTTATGAGGATTTTCCTCAAGGTGCTATCAC
>CACXGE010000143.1 GCA_902767135.1 uncultured Lachnospiraceae bacterium
ACGCATGCAAAATTGCCCGATTTTTGTAAAATCTACATTTTCTTACGGTGTCAGCAGTAAATGCTGACACCTGTACTGAATAGTTACTAAAGACAATACAGTCAGAAGGAAGGTGAAGATGTGGCAAATGTGGGTTCTGTAATTGATGGAAAGTACGAAGTATTGAAGCAGATTGGGAAAGGTGGTATGTCCAGGGTATATCTTGCCATGGATAGACGTTTAAATAAGCAATGGGCCATCAAAGAACTTTGCAGAAAAGAGAGAGATAAAGAAAATGAAATTGTGGTTCAAGGGTTGATTGCAGAAGCTCATCTGATGAAAAAGCTGGATCATCCTGCACTGCCAAGAATTGTGGATATTATCGAGACAAATCAAACAATTTTTATTGTGATGGACTATATAGAAGGAGAAACACTGCAAACAATATTGAAAAAATATGGTGCACAAGACCAGGAAATGGTCATTGAATGGGCAAAGCAGTTGTGCAGTGTACTTCATTATTTACATACAAGAAATCCTGCCATTATTTATCGGGATATGAAGCCAGGAAACATTATGGTGACACCCAATGGAAATATTAAGTTGATTGATTTTGGGATAGCCAGAGAATATAAAGAACAGAAGATACAGGATACGGTCAGTTTAGGTACGAAGGGATATGCAGCACCGGAGCAGTTTGGCGGAAAAGGGCAGACGGATGCCAGAACAGATATTTATAGTCTTGGTGTGACCTTGTACCATCTGGTAACAGGAAAAAATCCCAGCGAACCGCCGTATCAACTTTACCCGATACGCTATTGGAATCCATCCCTGTCTGCAGGATTCGAAAAAGTCATTATGAAATGCACACAATTAAATCCTAAAGACCGCTATCAAAATTGTGGTGAGCTTATGTATGCATTAGAAAACTATGAGAAGGTGGATGATGTATATAGGCGGAGATTGAGAAAGAAAATGGTATATTTCTCGTTAAGCGCTTATATCACATTTTTTTCCTGTGTTGTGGGCATTGCCGGACAAATCTTAAAGACAAGTGCAGAAAATAAAAGTTATGACTATCTGCTAGAAGAAGCGAAAAGCAGTGTTGATGAAAAAAGGGCGGAAAAATATTGTGAAAATGCCATTGACTTAAAGTCGGAAGAATTGCAGGCATACTATGATTTGATTGATTTGTACAAAGAAAATGCAAGTTTTACCGTGGAAGAACAGGAGGTTTTGGCCAGAAAGTTAAATGAAAATCTTGCTGTGTTAAAAGAACAGAAAGAATATCCTGATCTTGCTTTTCAAATAGGGAAATTATACTGGTATTACTACGATTACGGAACCCAAAATGCCAAAGAAGATAACCAGCTGACTAGAATGAAATACTCTATCAAGTGGTTTGAAGATGTAATTTCGCTGGCAGATAAGGAAGCAGAATATTACAAAATAGCTGAAATATATCATCAAATTGGTGTGTTTAACAGGGATATTGTGCTTGACATGGAAGAAGCCGCGGACAAAGGAAAATATCAGCCGTACTTTCGCTCTTTGACTACATTACAGCAGGAACTGACAAAAGAAGAAAGTGATATTGTGATACTGGAATTTGACAGGCTTTTGCTCAATTCCATAGAAAATTATGGGCGCAAGTTTATGGCAGAAGGAGTATCCAAGGAAGACATGGAACGTTGTTTGCAACAGATGAAAGAAAGCGAAGATAGCGTACCCGGTGACACGGAAAAAACACAAAAGATAAAGGCATATATTAATGAGCGCTATGATGAAGTAAAAGAAATGGTGGAGTTGTTATATGCAAGTTAAGGTAAGAATTCGTTGGTTTTGGGTAACAGTTCAGTCAGGTCTGCGCATTCACTGCGCTGACCGTGCAAAAATGTGCATTTAACAAAAATCGGACAGATACTGGCTTAGGAGAATTGTATGAGCATAGGATTTTGGGAAACAGTATCCCATGTGGGGTTTACTGTATTTGTGGTTATGCTGGTTGTGACAGCCATATTGGTGTGGAAATTGCAGATACCGGCAGTATGGGAGGAACTGACAGGGAGGAAACAGCGAAAAGAAATAGAAAAATTGAATGAAAAACCGGCAGCATATGTGAAAAGATTTTCCTTTCCAATGGAGGAAACAGAAGGAAACAAACCCACAGAACTTCTTGGAAAGACAGAAAAACTGGTGGATGCTCAAATACAGGATGACACGAAACTGTTAGAGGAATTTTCATATATTCCAGTGAAGCAGGCAGAAGTAGAGTTTAAGCTGGTGAAAGATGAAGCCTCCATCTCAGAACTTTCAAATCTTTCTAATCATCAAGAAGAAAATGTTACTGCGTTGTTAAAGCAGTAGGAGGAGAAAAATGAAGACAAATAATCCATACGTTACACTTGGTGTTTCCCAAAATGCCAGTCAGCAGGAAATTCGAAAATCATTTCGTGCATTAGCAAAAAAATACCACCCTGATGTGAATCCGGGAAATCCGGAGGCAGAAGAAAAATTTCGGGAAATTAATGAAGCATATGAGATTCTATCAGATGAGAGAAAACGAAGTAAATTGGATCAGGAGCTTAGCGGTGCATCCGGGGCGCAAAGTGAAAATGTACATACCGATACAAGGAAGCAAAAGAAAAATACTCAGAGATATGAAGGCATGAATTTTGCCAGGTTCGACCATATGTTTGAAGATTTTATGGGGGAACCATTTCGAAAGGAAAAATCCAAGAAAGCTAATACAGCACAGATGAACTATGCAGATGTAAGTTCAAGTTTTGAAAATTTCTTTGGATTTAAGCCAAAATAGCAGGCAGAAAGGGCAAAGCATTAGAAAATGAGCACAAGAAAAAAGTATTGTTTGTATGTCACAGGGGTTATGATTTGTTTTATTTTCTGTCTGATTCAACAAACAGATAGAATTCTGGCAGAGGAAACAGAAAGGAACTGTGATATTGTGTTTGCGCTGGATATCAGTGGTTCAATGAAAAAAACGGATGAAAACCGTACCGCTGTGGAAGCAATCAAGATGGTCATAGATATCTGCGATGAAAATGACCGGATTGGCATGGTGGCATACAATGACACCATTGCTTATAGTTTTTCATTGACAAATCTGGGAAGTCAGGAGCATAGGCAACAGTTGAAGGACATGGTAGATTCCATTGAGTATCAGGGAGAAACAGACATTGGTCTTGGCATCAGGCAGGCAGTAGAAATGCTTGGAACCCAGGAACAAAACCGGGAAAAGCTGGTAATTCTTCTCTCTGACGGTAAGACAGATTTAGCCCAGAGTACCACAGGAAGAACTTTAGAGCAGTCCGAAGCAGATTTAAATCAGGCGGTGGCACAGGCAGAAAAAGAAAAAATTGCAATTCATACCATAGGGTTTGCCAATGAATATCTAGAAGACAGTGATTACCTTACGATTATCGCTGCCAACACTCAGGGAACCACACATATAGCAGCCAGTCCTTTGCAACTAAACCAGATGATAAATCAGATTCTTTCTTCTTATAAAGAGGGAGAAAATACGTTAACCCAGGTCATTGACATCAGCGGGGAACTACAGGAAGAACAGATAGAATTAAAGACAAAAAATACAAAAAAAGTATATCTAAATATTTTATGTACAGGAGAGATATACCAGCTTGCACTTGGAAATACCACAGGTGAAATTCAGCAATCACAAAAATACGCCATTGTGAAATGGAATGAGCCAAAAGAAACTTTGGTGAAACTTACATTTCAGGGAAGCCAGGGGGCAAAGATGATCTTAAATATGATAGAGATAAAAGGTGATGAGCCAACTCCCATACTGTCTTTGTCCCCTACTCCTCCTGTGACCAAAATACCTGTCATTGTTACGTCTGTTCCAGTTCAAAAAGAAAAACAGACACCCCGGATAGGTCTTGTGGTTCTGGTCATTTGCTGTCTGACGATATGTAGCATATTGTTCATAGTGTATCTGTTTTTCAGGAAAGATAAAAAGCAGAAGTATCCCCAATTTGACGGAATGTTGCTGGGAGAATTTATTGATTTAAAAAGCAAAAATGAATCTATTAGTCTTCAGTGGCAGTTGAAGGAATATCCGGAGGAAGGAGTTACATTAAAGGAACTATTTCACGGAGCAGATTTTCGAGAAGATTTACCGGAACTGGACAGATTATGTTTCTATCCCTATAAGAATCATCAGCTATTATTGGTTCACTGTATGGAAGGGGGAGTATTTTTGGAAGAGGAAAATATATTTCAAAATAAACCTACACAAATACATGTGGGGGATACTGTTTACATAAGTTTTGCAGAAAATTCTTCTGAACTGGAACTTAAGTATACTCTGTAAGGAGCAGAAAGATGGAAATGGATGTATACGATATTGCCCTGCCTAACGGCAGTAAATTAAATAACAGATATTTGATTCATCAAGTGTATTACTGGGGTCATACAGGGATTTTATATATGGCAACAGATTGTATTACCAAGGAAATGGTAGCAGTGAAAGAGTTTTGTCCTTATTTCTATGCCAACAGGGATATGGATGGAAAAACAGTGATATGCAAGGGAAAACGATATGAAAGGACTTTTGTCAGTGCCTATCAAGCATTCAGACAGGAATGTGAGATAGTGAAGAAACTTTTGCAGTTAAAGGAAACCAGACAAGGCAGGATTCTAAAGTATAAGGATGACTTTCAGGAAAATAACACCATTTATCTGGTTACAGAATTTATAGAAGGTGTCAGTTTGGATGAAATGATTGACAGAGAAATCAATTTTCCATTGAAGGAAAGTATGCATACTTTAGTAAAAACGGTACGTTCCATACATAGAAAAGGCATTTTTCACCGGGACATCAAACCCTCCAACATCATTTTCAGGGAGGAGGGGGGAATTGTACTCATAGATTTTGGCTCTGCCTGCTATAAGGAAAATCAGAATTTAGAGGTCAGTTTTGTGAGCAGAGGATTCTCTGCTCCGGAGCTTTATACAAGAGAACCCTCCAGTGTTGTGACGGATACATACAGTATCGGTGCCCTGTTATACTTTCTTCTCACCGGAATTCAGATGGCATCTGCAGATGACAGAATAAGGGGAGAAAAAGTAAAGCCTATGGAGGAATTGGTAGAAGTACCAACAGCCATACGGTGTACTGTCAACAAATGCATTCAATTGGAAAAAAACAAACGCTGGAAATCACTCTGGCTTTTGGAAAAATTATTAGAATAATAAAAATGGATAAAGAAAGGAAAAAACATGGAAGTAATTACACAAACAAACCGGACGATGCTTTTTGAAGAAATCAATCCGGAAAAGCTGAATTTATTAACACTTGTAGGAGATGCCAAGGAAGTAGAAAGTTTGGATGATGCCAAAATCCAGGAGATTAATGAAAAACTGTTAGTACGCAGTTTTGATGAATTTTTAGAAAAATTTGAGCCAGTGGTATATTCCTTTTTTAATGCAGGGACACAGAGTGTTTTGTATACCTTGGAAAAACCGGAAAATATTCCAGAGGAATTTGTAACGGAAATTCCACTAAATAATCAAAATGATTTCTTAAATATGTTATTTACTTTGATTGATACAAAACGTGCCCAGGGATTAAAAAATGTAGATTTTAAGTTTGAAAATATCCTGGATATGATATCACCTAAAAAAGTGATGAACGATATCCGTCAGGCACGTAAGGAAATTCATTACCTTTATGAAAAATATGAGGAATTAGAAGATGAAGATCCAAAGAAATTAGATATCGGGGATAAATTAAATTACAAATTTGAGGAAGCAAGCCAGAATTACAACAACGTCATGGCAATGCTTCCATTGGCAATCGAGGACATTAAGACACGACTCTTATTCTCCCAGAACACATCTTCAAAGAGTAATGAGCCATTGAAGCTTGGTGTGTTATCTATGGGAGAAAACGGAGAATTAAAGGTTTTAGAGGCACCAAAGGAAAAGAAAAACGAACTGATTGCCATTGCGGACAACACCAATGCAGGGCTGATTACTGCTTTTGAAGAAGACTATGAGGCAGTCAACGAAGAACCATCGGATTATGTAAAAAGTCTTGTAGTAAGAACATTCTGTCCGTTATCTACAGTTACGAACAATGAAGTAAATGTGGAAATGGAGGTACAGAACTATAATACATATCTTGAGTTTTATAAGCAGGCAAAAGATGATTTTGTAAAAACCGTTAAGCCATTGGTAGAAAAACTGCTGGGAATCCGTATGTTTTTTGAACAGTACACCACCAAAAATAAGGAAATGCGGCCAAGCCTTTTAATTACCAATGTGAAATTAGATATGATGGTCAGCGCCATGAACATTAAGCGTCTTCAGACTTATCTGAATACGGTGAATACAAAAAATGATTATGAGAATACCGTATGGCTTGCCATTGTCCCAGAGGTAGAATTAGAAGCTACCAGCAGCGTAAAAATTAAAAGACAGCGATTCAAAGGAAATGAGAAGGTAGAAAAAAGTGGTGCCAACACCATGGAGTCTTTGACAGCTTTGTTGGAAGCCATTAAGGAATACAGGATTCAGACCTTCTTTAATTTCCAGACAGGTGAAAATACAACGTTTAATTATGTAGCTACTTCAGGAATCGATAGCTTTGTAGAAAAAAGTGCACCATTGTTAAAGAAGGATTACAGCGAATTTGTATCTTGTGCTCTGCCAAACTTCACCATTGTGCCAAAAGAAAAATCCGGTGTGGTGTTAGACAACCGTATGGAGATCAATGAGGATGGAGGAGTGGAATTATCCAAAGCAAGAGAAGACATTATGAAGCTTTGGATTGAGGGAGTATATATTGGGGCAGCCTATATCGCAGCCGGTATTGTGGCAGCATACCAATGCCCTGAATATTTAAAAGATTTTTATAAGAATGTAACACCTAAGTATCCGGGAATTCGATATGACATTGAAGCAGGTGAACATTCCTTAAAAACTACCACAACCATGTCACAGGAGATTACCGGATTTACAAATGCCATTAAAAATGCCATTAACAATAAAGGATTTGGTTTTGTATTCGCCTCTGAAAACAGTCAGATTCAAGGAAAAGAAGTTAAGAGTATTACAGTTTACAAAGCTAGAACCATGGCTATGGTAGATGATAATTATGATTCTTTATATAAATCTATGATGAGTACCTATGTGGAGAGAATCTTACGTTATGTCAGCAATGACTTTAAACAGGAAAACGTGGTGAAATTCTTTAGTAATCACCCACAGAGCCAGCGTTCCTTATGGAATAATGACAACCAGTTTGTGAATGCCATTATCCAGGAAGGGGACGAATTAGACTGTGTGGTTGATGAAGCAACCAACACCTGTGATATCCGCTTAGGATTCAATGGCAATGTAAAGAATTTAAGAGTATCTGTCACAAAAGCTACATCTTCAGCAAAAGCGTAGCACAGCAAAAGTAATTACCGGAGCAGCAGCTTCGTTAATTAAATATATTATAGGGAGGATCCGAGATGGGATTTAGAGTAAAAATCGAAGCAAACGAAACAATTGAACTAGGCTTAGAAGCTGTTCAGTCTGTCACCTTTATCACAGACACACCAAATGACAGTAACGCCCGCTCCACCGATTTAGGAATGAGTATGCTGATTAAGGGGAAAATTCTTGCGGCTATCAACGGAGCAGCAGCAGACGCCACTTTAAAGCTTCCAAAATGGGCATTAGTTCCGGCGGAGGATTTAAAGAGCTACGGCAAGGTAGTAGTAGAAGTATTATCTGGAAGTAAAGTGGTCAGAGAAATCACGCTAGATTGCGCATATGTGGTAGATTACAAGGAAGTTTTTGGTGATACCACTGGTGTTGGAACCTTTAGTCTGTTGGTAAGACAGAAAAAAGATCTCAATACCAATGTGTCATACAAGGGCGGATTTGCAGCAGAATAGGAGGAATAAAAGATGGGATTTATCATTAAAGTAGGCGGAATCAGTTTGGGAGTAGAAACGGTACAGACAGTTGATTTTGAGGTGGATACACCTAAGGATTCCAATGCTAAAACTACAGATATGGGCGTTACCATGACCATTACCGGAAAAGTCTTGACCATATTAGACGATGGTACAGAAGAAACCGTAGACTTAGCATTATGGTCCATGGTTCCTGCAGAAAAGTCGGATTGCTACCGCACCGTGACAGTGGATGTGATTGCGGCAGGACAGGTAGTGAGAAATTATGAATTAAAGAATGCCTTTGTGGTAGAGTACGATGAGGTGTATGGAGATACCGAAGGTGTAGGTACTTTTAAACTGGTAGTCAGACAGAAAAAAGACAAATTAAAAGACGTAACTATTAACGGCGGTTATAGCAATTAATAGGGAATGGTAAGGGCGAGGAGAAACAAGGGGTTTCTCCTTTGCCTGATTAAAAGGAGTTGTGGAAGAAAGGAATATGAAAGATAAGATTTTAGGAGTCCTGGAGAGAATTCTTTGGGGAATGGTAGGAGCTGTCATCGTTTTGATTCTTTACCAGAAAGGATGGGAGTTGTGGCTTAAGGTAACACTTGCCGCTTTGTGCTTTGTTGGAATATCACTGTGCAGCCTGCTTACCAACCTTTTGGGAAAGGATAAGATAGAAGATTATAGCAATATTGCGGCAGCAAGAAAAGATATTGTGCCCAAGCCTATGGAAAGTGAAAATGCCCGAATTGTCAGGAAGAAAGAAACCAGACAGGAAGCAGGAGGGAAGGATGGGCAGAACAAAGGAGCTGACGGCAGGGAAAAGCGGAGAATTCAGTCCATTGTGTTGATTAATGAAGAAGGAACTGCACTGACAGAGTGGAGCATGGTGGGCAAATCAGCTATGGTTATTGGAAAAGGAACAGAAAAAGAGGCAGTAGACATAGATTTAAGCGGTTCTGCATTCGCGCAGATGATTTCCAAGCAACATGCAGTACTAAACTATACGGAAAATGGCTGGTGTATTGATGATATTGATTCCAAAAATGGAACCAGAGTAAAGAAGATAAACCGCAATGCCATATTAGATTTGAAATTAGTGGGCACAGTAGAGTTGGGGGTAGGAGACATTATCTATATTGCCAACACCATGCTGCAATTAAGATAGAGGAGATTTTTTATGAGTTTAAACAGATGTAAAAATGGTCATATGTTCAGCAGTAGGAAGTACGGAGATACTTGTCCTTACTGCAACACCAATCTGGAGAGAAGCGATTTTAGAAACAATAAAAGACTTATGCTGGATGATCCGGATAAGACGTTGTCCATATCCGGGGTAGATGAAAATGTGGATCCTGTCACCGGATGGCTGGTTTGTATTGAAGGAGCCCAGTATGGCAAAGATTTCAAAATTAGGGCAGGAAAAAATTTTATTGGACGAGCAGACAATATGCATATTCAGATTTTAGGGGATAATGCAATATCAAGAATCAATCATGCAGCCATTTCCTATGACAGCAAAAACCGTAACACCTATCTTTTGCCAGGGGATTCTTCCGGACTGGCATATTTGAACGGAGAAGCTGTGTATTCTCCCGTGGAACTGCAGGCCTTTTCTGTCATTGAAATGGGGCAGTCAAAATTCATTTTTATTCCATTGTGCGGAGAGCACTTTGAATGGAGCGGAGAGCAGAATCAGGAAAGGGATGAATAATGATATTAGAGATTATTACAAATCCATATGTGATACTTGCCTTAATGATATCTGTGGTATGTATTTTGGTTACCATCAGTATCTGTTTCTATATAAAGCATGGAGAAGTAAGCAGCAATGTAAAGGTAAAAGGAGGCATATCTTTAGATATTGGTAATGCCCAGACCATAGGAACAAGGGAAAAGCAGGATGATTCCTTTGGAACAGGAATTAAGGAAGAATGTGTTCTGGCGGTAGTGGCAGATGGGATTGGCGGTTATATTAATGGAAATCTGGCAAGTAAGATTACCGTGGACACTTACTTAGATGAATTTATGAAACAGGATGTACTGGCAAATGTAAGCTATTTCTTTCAGAAGTCGGCAGTATTGGCAAATGAGAGAATCCGTGACGAATTCGGTGAGGCTAAAGGTGGCACCACACTGGTAGGTGTAGTGATAGAGGAAAACAAAATGTACTGGACATCTGTAGGGGATAGCAACATAGCAGTATTTCGAAATGGCAGGTTAATCATGGTAAACCGTAAGGAAAATGTGAAAAACTGGTTGGAAGATCAGTATTTTGCCGGTGCTATTGGCAGGGAAGAAGCTATGGGGGGACCGGTGGATAAACGTCTTGTGAATTATGTAGGCTATGATGGATTTCAAAAAGCAGATGAGTCAGACCGGCCTATTTATTTAAAGAAAAAGGATAAGGTACTAATCTATTCCGATGGGGTAGAAACCTTAAGCCAGATAGAACTGGAAAAAATATTAGCAAAACCAATGAGTGCTCATAAAACAGCACAGCAGATTATTCAGGCAGTTGAAGAAAAAGATGTGAGAAATAAGGACAATGCCACCATTATTGTATTGTCGGTGAAGAAAGGGTAAATATGCGTAAAGAAAACTCGGTATTCCGGACTAAATTTATATCAGAACCCGGATGTTATATTAAAAATCAGGATTACTTTGCTTTTGTGGAGTTAGAGGATTATGCCTGCTATTGTATTGCAGATGGAATTGATGAAGATTTGAATCGTGAAAGTGCAAAACTTGCGGTAACATCGGTGATAACAGCATTTCACGAAAATCCGGGATGCAGTAAAAGACTGGCAAAGCATTATATGCAGGAGGCGCATAACGAGCTGCACCGGGAGTCAAAGGAAGCACGCTTAGAAGTCAGTATGGTCATTCTCCTGACAGATTACAAAAAAGCCCTCTGGATTAGTGCAGGAAATACAAGATTATTTGGCATTCGTCACGGTAATATCAAATGGAAGACGAAAGATACTTCCCTAAGTCAGGGTATGGCAGATAAAGGTGATATTCCATTGGACCAGATAGAATCCCATGAGGAAAGACATAATTTATATTGCTATTTAGGACAGTCAGGAAGATTTCAGCCTGTGACCTATAAGAAAAGAAAATTAGAGGATGGGGATATATTTGTACTCTATACCAGAGGGGTATGGGAAAGTGTAGGAGATGCAGAACTGCTGGATGCTATCGAAGGAGCCAGTGATCCGGAAAGTGTATGTACCGGTCTGGAAGAGGTCATACTTAGCAGTCAACAGGATATTGTAGAAAATTATACTATAGTCAGTATTTTTATAGATAAGATATATAGAAACCCAAGAGCGGGAAAGCAAAAGAAGTATATGAAAATTGCTATGGCCGTTTTTGGTATTGTTTTTGTTTTGTTGCTTACCTGGGGAGTGGTAAGGTATAACCAAAACAAAAGTAATTTAGAAACCATGAATAAGTCCCTTGCCAATGCTGTGGATTATATGGAAGAAGATAGTTACGAGACGGCGATAGAAGAATTTAAAAAAGCATACACTGCTTCTGAAAAAGTAAAATTGAGGAAATCATCAAAAAAATATAAAAAGATAGAACTTGTAGATCTCTATTATAAGATGTCCCTCAATCTTGAGGAAGCTCGAACCGCTTTTCAAGAAGGAGAATATAAAAAATCCTACAACAAATATGGGGCAGTAGTAGAAAAAATAGAGGCTCTGAAGAAGCAGGAAGAAAAAATAACTTTTGGGGCTGATATTGAGATGTTGGAAAAGTATGCTTATGAAATGCAGCAGGCAGAAACAGCCATGGAAGAAAAGAATTATAAAGTGGCAGCAAAAGGATATGGGGAGGCAGCCTCTTTAGCTGACAGCATAGATGCTACCACAGAAAAGAATACTGCAGAAGAAAAAGCGAAGAATGCCAATGGAAGTCTGGCAGTAAAGAATGGTGATGAGAGTAAGGCAGAAGGGGAAGCAAAGATGAAGGAGGGCGAATATCAGAAAGCATTAAACAGCTTTCAGACAGCAAGAAATTTCTATACCTCAGCAAAAGATGATTATGGAAATCAGGAGGCAGCAGATAGGATTACAGAATTAGATATCCGCATTGAGGATGCCAACAATAAGGTGGAGAAACAGACCGCGGAGGAGCTGGAAAATGAGGCAGAAAAGTATGAGCAGGCAGCAGCAGATGCACTGGCAAATGGGGATTATGACACGGCGCAGGAAAATTACGATATGGCAAAGAAGTTGTATAAGCAGACTGGAAATACAGATATGATGGCACAGATGGACACCAAGGCCAGCGAAACAGAAAGCGGACCTGCATCGGAAGCATCAGAAAAAGCGTTGGCTGCTTTATTGTCAGCGGCGGAATATTTGGCAAGAGCTGATTACGGACACGCACTGGCGAATTTTGATGATGCAAGAAAATACTATGAAGAGGCAGGGATGACCTCAGAATCCAACAGAGTCAACAATATTATAACACAGATGTCAGGCATGATTTCAGGGTGAGAATACTTAGGAGGAAAAAACGGTGAAACAGTCCTATACATTATATATCAATCCACAGGAAAAAAGAAAATCCCAAAACACATATCAGAGAAAAGAACTGGAGGAGATGACCACCCACCAGTTGCGGGAAATCTGCACCAAGGAAACCATTATCAAGGGAATAACCAATCCTTTAAACAGATATGAACTGATAGAAACCATTCTTCGGTATCGGGGAGAAAAGGAAGCATTGCTGATACGAAAGGAAAAAGAGGGAGGATTAGAGCGATTACAGGAAGTGTTGGAAAGGAAAAAGGGAAGTCTGCTGAAAGACCAGGGAACCATCCGAAATCCTGCCAAATTAATTTTATACAGAGGACTGGATTTGTCATTATTTGATGCATATGAAGTAGAGATAGACCGTAGCAAGAGAAATGATATCAGCAAAACGGTGATTAACCGCATTTATGAATCAAATGTGCTCCTTGTTAGTGAAGAAGGGAAAATCTGCAGCATTTTAAATCTGGTCAGTGATGGAGGACAGACACCAAGATATTTTCTGGAACGGGACGGAAATCAGCCAATTTACCTGGCAGACCATAAAGTGTACTATCTGCTGTTTTTTGAAAAAAAGGAGTCAGATTATCTTTATAACGCATATTACCACATTTCTCAGAAACCATTTGCAGCCTTAAATTATTATAAAATACCGCTGGTAGATTTAGAGGTTCGGGATGTGGAGGAGACAGAGGCAATTCTTTCCATTGATTTTGGAACTTCTAATACGACTGCCGGAACTTACTTAGATTATGGCTATATAACCAGAACGGATGACAATGATATTTTAAATGGCACTGTAAAGCTGGATGCAGTCAATGTGGTTCCTTTTTTAGACCACACCAAGGGAGAAAAAAGATGGATTCCTCTGTTGCCTACGGTTGCCTGTGTAACAGATTGTTCAGACCCGGAACAGATAGAATTTCATTTTGGATACGATGCCAGAAAGGATACACAGATTAAATATTACGATGAGTCTTTTAGCATCTTTTATGAAATGAAGCGTTGGGTGAACAGTTACGAAGAAATGCAGGAGGTAACAGATAAACAGGGAAACAGCGGCAGGATTGCCAGAGGAGAGATTATACGTCGCTATCTGCTGTATGTGATTCATTGCGCAGAGCAGCGCTTTAAGTGTAGATTTAAAAATCTGCATTTAACCAGCCCTGTAAAGCAGAAACTGCAATTTAACAAAATGTTTCAGGAACTTCTCTATGATTACAATATTGAAGCAGAGCATATGTTAGACGAAGGCAGTGCCGTGATCTATAACACGATTCATAATCTCATAGAAAAAAAGCGTTATTATGACAAGGAAGTAGTCTCGGCATTGATTATCGACTGCGGAGGAGGAACTACAGACTTATCCTCCTGTGATTTTTCCATTTCCAATGACAATGTTTCTTATAAAGTGGATATTCAGACTACTTATGAAAATGGTGACACCAATTTTGGCGGTAACAACATTACTTACCGTTTTATGCAGTACATTAAGATAATGTTTGCAAGACATTACAGCGGACAGAAGCTTTTGCACATTGATGAACTGATTCCGGTGGCATCGGAAGATATTTTCCGCTTTGTGGACGAATTTGGAAAGGAAGAAGTCTATAAAACCTTAGAGCAGGAATACAAGGAGGCGGAACTGATAATTCCAACGATGTTTAAAAATTATGAAAATCACACAAGAGATGAATATTTTATGGTAAAGAACAACTTTTATTTTTTGTTTGACATTGCAGAACGGATGAAAAAGAAGTTTTACAAAAGTGACGGTGTGGTGAGAAATAGTTTTCAGGCATCTTATGAAAAGGAAGAAGATGACCTGCGCATTACAAAGATTGACCGCTGGAATCTGGTGGTGAGGGAAGACGGACAGTTAAAGTACAATCACAATTTCCCGGATATTGTATTTAACATTAAGGAAATCGAGCTTTTATTAAAGGCAGATATTTATGAAATCGTAAATAAATTTCTGGATGAATTTTATCAGAATAAAACCTTGTCAGACTTTTCCATTATTAAGCTTACCGGGCAGTCCTGCAGGATTGATGTATTTCGTGAAGCACTAAAGGAATTTGTACCGGGAAAAAGCGTGGAATTTAAGCAGCAGAGCAAAGAAAAGACAGGAATTATGGATTTAAAGCTGACCTGTGTCCGGGGAGCAATACAATATGTAAATGCCAGGAAAATGGGATATACCACAGTGAATTTGATTTATCGTATGCCTACCATACCATATTCTATCAGTGGCTACACTCATGAAAATGAAGAAAAAATGCTGATATACAGCCTCGACAGGCAGCAGACAAGGGGCAATCTATCCAGACACAGTGGAATCAGACAGCTGGAATTGTTTTTAAAGGATGGTTCCGGAAATCTGAAATACAGATACACCTATCACAGCAGGCAAGAAGATTACAAAGAGGCTACTTATGAGGAAATTGTAAGTCAGCACAAAGACTATGCAGAATGTCTTTTGCAGGCGGACATGGATACCATTGAAGATGACGAAGTAAAATTCTTTGTATTTGCGGCGAAAGACCAGTGGGGCTTCTTTTTGCTCCCGGTAAAGCGTATTAACGCTCAACTGTATGTGGGAAAAGAGCAGTTTTATGCCTTTGAAAATGATTGCTGGGAAATGGATTTCTTTGATGGGATGAAGTAAACAGAAAGGACAGGGAAAGCTGAAATGAAGAGAAACAAAAATAAAATAACGGCAATGGTCATGATTGTTTTAATTCTTGCAATGACATTGCCGGTGGATAAAGGAAATCAAGTAAATGCAGGTGAAGAATCGGCACCAACTGTTGTCACGGCAGAAACTCCCCAGGAGACTCCAACTCCAACTCAACTTCCACCCATGGAAATTCTACCTGACATGACAGGGCTTACAACAGTGAAAAACGGAATTATTTATGGAAGAAAACAGATTTCCCTGCCGGTAACAGTAGAAAATCTGCGTGAGAATGCCACGTGGGATCTGATTCTGCAAGAAAGTACTTTTCCTCACAGCCAAGATGAGGCCTACGATGTTACTTCCTATCAATGGCGGCCGGAGGGTATGGCAGAATGGAAATGCAATCTTACCGATGAACAGCAGATGATGATACAGGAGACATATGGATTCCAGGTAGCATCGGAGGATCAGGACATGGTATCAAAAGAGCTCACAGTGGTGTGGGATCATCTGTCACCGGAAATCACCTTGTCCTACAGTCAGGAGGAACTGGTAGAATTGTCACAGGTACGTTCTGAACATCTTACCCTCCATTATGAAGCAAAAGATCCCTCTTATCCTGTGACAAAAGAGCAGGAGATTCCAGGCATTGGTGTGGAAAAAGTATACGCAGAGTTTGAAAGCAGCATGATAGGAGGACAGGTGCCCAAAACAGTGGAGACCAATTCCACAGATACCATTACATTAAATTTTGAAGGCATCCGTGAGTTTCACGGGATATGCAGACTTTACGCTGTGGATTCCCTTGGAAATATCAGTAAAGGGGTGGAAGTGGAATTACATATAGACAGAACAGCACCCCAAATTGTAATCACAGGTGGGAAAAGCAATCAGTGGGAAAAGGAAGTAACAATCACAGCGAAAGTTTCAGATTACTGTTTTTCTGACAATATGGAACATACTTTTTGGTACGTCATGGAGGGGGACAATACTCCACAGTACCAGGGCATTACATGGCAGAAAAATCTACAGGAAAGTACAGAATATGTACAGGTCTATGATATTACCCTGGTGGTCAGTAGAGAAAAATATACAGATTATAACGGCAAGTGCACAATTGTGGCAATGGATAAAGTAGGGAATGTTCAAAATGCAGTGGATGAAACCAATCAGTTTACGGTAATGTTTGACAGCACAGCACCAGAGTTTCAAGGAATTACCATTACGGATGAAAAGAAAAACCCATTGGAATCCATATGCAATAAAGTAAGCTTTGGAATGTTTTTTCAGGACAAAATCCGTATGGAAGTAACTGCAAAAGATGTAAAGAAAAACAATGCATTTTCCGGAATTTCCGGGCTGACTTTAGTGATAGATGGGGTAGACTATGCCCCCACAAGTATACAGGGAATGGGAACAGAATCAGGTACCGTGGTATTTTTATTGGAAAAAGGAAAAAAATACAGTAATTTTTCTTTTACAGTTACAGACAATGCAGGCAATGTCACAGAAAAAACAATGAAAGAGATAGACAGTCTGCTGGATACTCCGGCAATTTATCTGGATGGTACATCCCCTTCTCTTTCCATTACAGCACAAAAGGAAGGGGTAAATACATATAAAGACAAAGAAAAACAAAATTGGTACCAAAAGGACATTACCTTTCAGGTAGTGACGGCAGATTATCTAGCAGGTATCCAGAGCATTGAAGTAGAAATCAACGGAAAAAAGATTACCAAAGATGTGGACGGAAAGCCAATCAATGACGGGGCATTTCAGACAGAGGTAATTACCCGGAAAGAATTTACCCTTAGCACAAGTCAGGCAAATCCACAGAAAAAAAACCAGGGAGGTGAGGATGGCAGATACGATTTAACTATTTGGGTCACCGATAATGCAGGCAATGAGACTACCAAAGCCCAGACCGTGTATTTAGATACCACAGCACCTTACATCAAAAGTGTAGAAGTGTCAGGGACAGGCTCTTTGGAAGGAAATGGGCATCTGACATCCGCTAACACCTATGGTTATTTTGTTCAGGGAAAAGCAGAACTTCTGGTGACGGCGGCGGACGATATGGGAAGCTGTGGAGTGAAAAACATTACTTATTACACTGTAAACTACCGCAACAATAAACAAGGAAAAACAAGCCGGGAAAAAGCCATTGCAGTGGATGAAAATGGACAGGCAAAAATCAAACTATCCCAGGAGTTTCGGGGAGTGGTTTATCTGAAGGCAGTGGACAATGTAGAAAACGTCTCTAAGGACTACAAAAGACTGCAATATATCATTACAGGTACACAAAAAGACCACGAGAAACAGGCAGATATTGAGATTGAACTGCCAGAAACAGGCAGTAAGGATGCCAACGGTGCGCCCCTGTACAGTCAGAATGTAACAGCCAGGATAAAGGTAAAAGATGAGGATATGGGACTTAGAATGGTAAGTTGGAACGTCACATCAAAACAGGATACCACAGGCAATCAGAGTGGCAGCATTACCGTGAATGAAAAAGGAAAAATTTCTGACACCAACCGAATGCATGTGGTATCTCAGGAGAAAAATCTGGTGACAGAGGCAGAAGGGGAGATAATGATTACAAATGACAGCAATGATATCTGTGTGACTGTGGAACTGACAGACCGTGCAGGAATGACAAAGAAAAAAGAAATTATCCTAAGTATTGATAAGCAAAAACCTGTGATAGAGGTAACATATGACAATCAAAATCCTCAGGAAAGTTATTTGGGAGAAGGCGAATATTACAAAGAAGATAGAACTGCAACCATCATAGTCAGAGAACGCAATTTTGATGGGGACAAAGTCCAGGTGAAAATAACCAAGGAAGAAGGGGAAGTGCCATCAGTCACCGCCTGGGAAAAAACAGAAAACTCCCAAAATCCGGATCAGACCATATATACAGCCAAGGTTCCGTTTACTTCGGATGGCAAATATACCCTGGAGATTGCAGCAGAGGATGGTGCAGGCAATCTGGCAGAGTCCTATCAGGGAAACTCTTTTGTATTAGATAAAACAAAACCTACTGTAGAAATCCGTTGGGATGATGTGACAGCCTCCAATGGAACTTATTATAAAGAAAATAGAAGAGCCACCATCATCATAACAGAGCATAATTTTGACAAAAGCAAAGTACAGCTTACGGGAAATGCAAACCAGGGAGAGGAGGGAGCCGGATTCCCGGCAATGTCTTCTTTCCAGACAGAAGGAGATATCCATAAGGCCACCATAGAATTTACAGAGGATGGTACCTATTCCTTTGAGATTGCTTACAGTGATAAGGCTGGCAATGAGGCAGAAGTGGTAAAAACAGAAAGTTTTTCCATGGATAAGACAGAACCGGAGATTTCCTTTGAAGGCGTGGAGGATAAAGGGGCATATAAGGAGGATGTAACTCCAGTCATCGTATGTCGGGATGAAAATCTGGATGCTTCCACATTGAAGGTGCAGGTAAACATGGTAAATCAAAACAATTCTACAATTCAACCTGAGGAAGCCCTTGGAGAAATCAAGTCATCTGGTGATATGTGTATGATGACACTGAATAATCCAGAGTATGTAAGGGAAAATGACGGCATCTATATTATAACCGCTTCTGTGATGGATTTGGCAGGAAATGAGCAGGAGGAAACAATTTGTTATTCTGTAAATCGTTTTGGTTCCATATACACTCTTCAGGAGGAAGCCAAAAGAGTGGCAGGAAACTATGTGAAAGGTTCTCAGGCAATTTCTATTGTAGAAACCAATGCAGACGAAATCAGTGCAGAGGATGTGAAAGTAAAGCTTACCAAAAATGGCCAGGTAAGTGAGCTTACCCAGGGAGAAGACTACATAAGAGAAGAAAACTTAGATGACGGCAGTTGGAAACAGTATACATATACCATTTCAGAGGACAATTTTGTAGATGATGGGGTTTATATGGTGTCCATTTCTTCAAAGGATAAGGCCGGAAACTACAATGAAAATGCTGCAGGAGAAGAGGATGCAACATTGTGGTTTGGTGTGGACAAAACCAATCCAGTGGTTGTGCCTTTAAATTTCCAGGCAAAGGAAAGCTATAATCTCAACGTATTACAGGCAGAAATAGAAGTCCAGGATAACTTAAAGCTGGCAGATGTGAAAGTTTTTGTCAATGACGTGGAAGTGGAATTGAAACAGTGGGGAGAACAGGAACACTATAATTTTACTTTACTGGAAAGCACAGAGGAACAGAATATCCGTATTGTGGCAACGGATGCCGCCGGAAATGAAATGGTAAGAGAAGTAAACGGAATCTACATCACCACCAATCCCTGGGTACGGTTTGTACATAATAAAAGAGCCGTGGCCGTGGCGGTTGGAGTGTTGGCAGTGTTGGCGGCTGTTGGCGTGGGAGTGGTGATTTGGAGGAAAAAGCATACAAAATCAAAAAAATAAAAGAAATTGAAATGGATAGATAGAGGTGCAGGATGAAAATGGAACAAACCAACAGAACTATATTGTTTGAAGAATTAAATCCCCATAAGCCAAGCCTTTTGACAATGATTGGAGATGTGAAAGAGCAGGAGAGTTTAACGGATGAGAGGATACATCAGATACATAGACAACTGGAAGTACAATCTTTTCAACAACTAATCGAAAAATTTGAACCAGGTATTTATATGTACTTAAATACTTCTAAGTGTCAAGTATGTTTTTCCTACCAAAGTTATCAGATGGAAGGGTATGAAGTTTCAAAAATTGCCCTGGACAATAAAAATTCATTGCTTTCTACAATCATAGAATTAATGGATTCAAAGAAAAATGGACAGTATCTGTTAAAAAATTTTGACTATGTGCTGGCTCGTCTTGTACCGGAAAAACAAAGAAAAAGCTTTTTCGAACAGAGAAAGGAATTGATAAAGTTATTTCAACAAAATCAGACAGAAAATGCAAAGAAGGTATATGAAAATATTGTAGAAAATCATAACCAGGGGTTATTTCTTTTGACAATATTTTTACAGGAAGCTTATGAAGTATTGATAGAGAAAGGAGCGGATAACAGAAAGGACCGTTTCATTGCAGATACCACTACCTCCAATCTGGTTACGCCCATTGCTATTTCCCATAATCTTCAGCAAAAAGAGCGTTATCTGTCAGAAATACAACAGTATGAGTATATGAAATTTATGGAAGGTCAACAGAGTTTTTATAATAAAGAATTATTGTCCTGTTGTATGTTGCTCCCCACCATAAATACCAAAAAACAGATGGCAGAGTTACAGCCTGTTTATGAAAAGTACCTTGATTACTATGTAAATATTATAAAACTGTTCTGGATTCAGGGAAAACCTTTGATAGAACGGTTATTGGGAATAAAACTGTTTTTTGAACAATATGGAGAGATTAGGGAAGGAATGCATCCCAGCTTAGTAATTTCTAATTTTTCAGTAAAAGAAATCTTAGACATGGATGCCCGGAAAAGATTACAAATTTATTTAGAAACGGTGAATCAGAAGAATTATGGAAAAAATACAGTATGGTATGGAATCATTCCCAATATTTCCTTGGCAGACTACAAAAAAGAAATAAATTTGCGAGAAAGATTTCGGGGAACAAAAGAAAAAATACAGTATCCGGTAAATTCATGTCAGGAAGTTTCTGTGTTATTACAGATTTTGGGGGAATATAAAATTCAAACATTTATAAGTCCTCAGATTACAGAGAAAACTACATATCAGTGGTTAAGGCAACATGGTATAAAAACCTGGCTGGAAACCTTACAGGAATATGAAGGCTTGGAAAAATTAGAGTATGTGATTCCTTGTTATCCCAATTGTGTGGTGATTCCCAAAGAGCAGGCTCAACTTAATTTAGGACATAGCATCACGTACGACGAACTAGAGGA
The DNA here is from genome assembly GCA_902767135.1 of uncultured Lachnospiraceae bacterium. GTDB lineage: Bacteria > Bacillota > Clostridia > Lachnospirales > Lachnospiraceae > RUG11237. The sequence continues at coordinate 21,031 of CACXGE010000143.1, forward strand.
ACAGATAAGAATTAGGGGGGAGAGGAAGTTATGGTTAGATGGTTTGGGAATAGAGGCATCTTATGTTGTAGCAGGGTTATTTTCCGCTTGTCAGTGTCCAAAGTATCTAGAGTTAAAATATAAGAAAAATATAGATGATAAACTCCCGGGGGTGGCGTACAGAATTACAGAAGAAAACCATGGCCTGGTTACTCCCACAACCATGGCAAGAGAAGTCCTTTCGTTTCCCAGGGAATTAATAGAGGAAATCCAAAGAAAAGGTGTGGGGGTAGTGTTGGTACCTTATCAAGGAAAAGTCATCGTTGCTACAGATAGAACCCTGGCATATCAAAAAGGTGTGAGGGATGAAATCTGCCATATACAGACATTGAATTACATTCATAGGGTGATTCGGTATGTAACCCAGGATTACAAAGAAAATCTTATCAAACAGTTTTTTCAAAATCGGGCGGGGAATACCAAAATGCAGTGGATGGAAAATCAAAAGTCTATAAATTCAATTTTAAAAGAGGGAGAATCTATGGAATATGAAATAGACGAAAAGAACGGTACCTGTACATTTACTGTAATATTCGAAAAGAGTAAGAAGGGAGAGACAGTACGCATTGCAAAGTAAGATATTTGAACAGGATTTTGATCCGGAAAAATACGTGAACGACAGATTGCTTGAGGTAACAGATGACACAGAGCGAAGACAATTGAGAAACTTAATGGATTCCTTTTTTACTCCATTTTACCAGTATATAGAAGAGAAGTATGAAACATTGGAACGGCGGATGTTGGAGAATAGCAGTCAGGCGAAAGAGTTTTTTGATGTTGTGTCCACAATCTGCCCAAGAGACAAGCTGATTGCTTATGAAGACACTATGTTTCCCATAGTAGAAGAAGATTTAGAGGAACAAAACCTCAGAGTAGAGGATGTAATTGCCCATCTGGAGGAGAAAAAAGAATGTTATTGTTACTCTGCGTATGTTCAAACGGATTTTGAAAAACTACAGAATCTTTGGAATGAGAAGAGAAGATTTAAAGGGAAAATAAAAACGGAAGATGCGGAATTTGAGGCTTATTTTATTTTGAAAAGAAGTAAAAAGTACGGAGAAAAAATAAAGCAACTATATGAAACTTTTCTTCGGAATCAAATACCATGGCGCACATTGCAGGTTCCTTATATAAATAAAATGATAGATGTGTATATTGTGGATGCTTCTTATCCCGAAGGGGACATTATAGAGTCCATGGAAGTAGATTTCGAAGAATACACAGAGCAGATACAATTTGATATGATTCCGGTATGGAATGTGGGAAAAAAGATAATCCGTAGCAGTGCATACCCTGCCTTTGAAGTGGATCAGATAAATTTTACACATATTATATATTGTAGTCAACTAAAGGAAACATGTCAGTATCTGGTGGCAAATGACCAAGTGGAATACTGGAATGTGAGGAAAGAGTCCGGTGATTTATGTATTGAATGTAAGGAGGTAGAGCCAGTGAGCTGGCAACTGCTGGAACTTCATAACAATATCAAATGTTACTACAAAGATGCATATCCCCTGATGAGTAATGCCAGGGAGGGTCAAGCAGATAACGTGTTGATGCGAACTTTGGCAGGACTCCAAAAACGTATTGGAGAGCTGAAAGTGGACCGTTATCTAAAGTTCAGGGAAATACAAAAAATAGACGGTAATAACTGGAAGGAAAATAATACATATTCTATGGATGAACCCATTCAGGAAGAATTGCAGGTACAGTCCAACAGACCAGGATTGCTCTTGATATTTGAGGCGGTAGATAAAAGTAATTATTTAAATGGGGATGTGCTTAGCTATGTGGTGAGCTGTATTCAATGGGAATTGCGGGAATATCAATGCTTCGGCAAGATTTTGTAAAAGGAGAAAGGCAGAATAGACTGTTATGAATAAAATTTGGGAGTTTTTACATGAAAATCAAGAGAAAATCAGATATCAGCAGGCAGAATATTTCAGTCCTTATTATGAAGTCTTTCAGGAAGCTGTAAAAACAGAAAAAAACCACAGCTACAAGGTAAGTTTTAATAGCTTTTACCGATACGAAAAAGTTTTTGAATCACTGTTTGATTTGGACATCAAAGAAGACCGTAGAGAGTTGTTGTTTGATTGTATTTTACACTACCTTATCTGCCAGGAATTTCAGTTGGGAATTACAAAAAATGAATACCATATTCGAAATTATTGGAAAAACATAGAAAAGGGAGTCTATGGGGAAAAGGTAAGGGATATTTTTGTAAACCTGCCAAAAGAAAAAAAGCATTTTATTGCCCGTACCTTATATCAGCAAAGCCAGGTGCAGTCCAGTGTATACTTGTTTGCAAGAACAGTTACAGGGATTCTTGACAATTGTGTAGTATATCGGAATAAAATCCAGCCTACAGTTATTTTGGTATACATACAGGAAAAAAATATATCCTTTCAGCAAAAAATACTTACAGCACTGGAAGAATTATTTTTGCCTTTGAATTATACCATGCGTATATTTCAAGAGAAGCATTTTGGGGTGATACAGGCAGAACAAACAATGGAGATAGATCAGATAGAGATTTTTTAAGGAGGTAGCAATGATAGGATTAAAAATACCTGTATTTGAAAAAGGAAATATTCTAACTCAGGAAATGCTGGATTCCATGAAAGCATATGCAGTGGATGCCATTCAGCTTTCTTATGAAGGATACGGCAATGGCATTATCAGCGGATGTGAAATTACCATAACGGACAATCTTCTTACCATACATAAAGGATTGGTAAATTATCAAGGAAATATATGTTTTATTACGGAGGATATAGAACTGCAATATCAGCCAACAGATACCTGGAATGTGGTAAAACTTGTTTTTGGCGAACTGTCAAAAGAACTGATGTTTACCACCATGAAAATGTATGCAGAAATATCAGAACGAACAGAACACGAGGCATCTGCCATAGAAATTGCAAGATTTCGCTTGCAAAAGGGAGCAGTGCTTAGAACAGCGCATAGAAATTTTCAAGATTATGAGACAGAGTATGATACCTTAAGCATGATAGAAGCAGAATATGCAGGCTATAGAGAAAGCACAATATCTCCACAGCTTCTGTATCAGTTTGCAGAAGAAACCAAAGGATATGATATATCCAATGGAATGGATAGTGCTTTTCTTTTACAGATTTGGAACATGAAGGGAGAAAGTCTAAACAGAAAAGTGATAGAAACTTATATTGCTGCGCGTCTAGGCAGACCTGTGGCGCATTTGTCTAACAGGGAAATCTATGAGGGATTGGTAGAGGCATTGAAGAAAATTAAGCAGGGGAAAATGGAGCAGGAAGTCAGAAGGAGAAGTACAAGGATGATTATTGATTAGAGAGGTGAGAAATTATGAGCGAATATCTGGATGAGAAGATATTAAAGGAGAAAAGAAAAATTCAACAAGAGCAGGCACAATTGTTAGAGAGTGAGGGGAAGGAATCAGCATCAGAAAAGGAAGAATCCATCTTCGAAGGTGAGATTACCATAGAAGGTCAGGGTGTTCGATTTGAGAGAGTGGAAATCCCAGAATTGCAAATAAGTATTATGCTGCCGGATACCTTTTTCTCATTGTCAGAGGAAGTGAAACAGTATATTTATCCAGCGGGCAATCGTCCAAGCCATGTGTATGGGGGGGAAAATATCTATTATCAGGTTTCCTTAAGTAAAACATCCCATCAGGTACCGGATGAGGGTATGGTTAAATTTCTTCCCATGGCAAAGAAACTTATGGAGGTCATGGGGCCAAAGACAAAAGTTCTGGCTGCAGATGTGGTAAAACATCCGGTGGAAGATTCCTGTTATCATGTTGGAATTCTGGAATTTATCTCCCAGGCGGTGGATATGAGTATATATAATGTGATGTTTTATATCAGTATCAATCAGCAGCTCCTCATGGGAAATATAACTTTCCCATACAAAAAAAGAAATGACTACGTAAAAATTGCAAAGGAAACCATTGACAGCATCATTGTATTACAGGGGGGTGAAGATTAATGGAAACCATTTCATATCTCAATCTGAAGGTAGAGGGAACTCCCATAAGCAAAGTGACAAAACTAACCATTCAGCATAGCATCAATCAGCATGCTATGGCGGAGTTAGTTGGAGAAGCTCCATTACAGGTAGCAAGCGACTTTGCACAAAGATGTGATGAGACAACAAAGATTATAATCTCTACCAAAGCGTCCGGCCAGCCGGCAATCATCTTCTGCGGAATGGTAGCCAAAGTAAGTGTGGAGAAACAGGATACTTATGGACTGATAAAGTTCTCTTTAAAGTCCACAAGCTTTGTATTAGATGTGCAGAAAAAAAATAAAAGTTTTCAAAATACAGGAAGTACCTATGAACAGATTTTGAATCAGACTTATGCATCCCAGGCAACCTTGACGATGAACGTGTCGGACAAGGCCATTGGAAGTATTGTAATGCAATACAATGAAACCAACTGGGAATTTACCAGAAGAATGGCTGCAAATTTCAATGCACCTGTATTCACAAATGTTGATACACAAAAGCCCCACATTACCATCGGAATGCCGGCATCAGGAAAGACTTATCAATTAAAAGATGTGGAGCATGATTTCGGAAGCAGTATGGGAGGAGGAACCGAGCTTAAAACATATCAGTATATGTATCTGGGAGATAAAGTATCTTATGGGGGAAGAACAGAACGTGTAAAAAGTTTAAGATCCTCCTTGGTAAGTGGTATCCTGACCACCGTTGTCTCTGTGGGGGAAGAAAGTGGGTTTGAAGCACAGCATGCACTTATGACTGCCAATGGAAGTTCTCTGGGAGGTGAGGCTTATACAGGGACAAGCGGCAATGGGGTAGGTGTTACCACAAATGCATCGGTATCAGGAAAAATGTTTACAGGTATTGTGCAGGCAGTGAAGAAAGACAAGGTTCAGGCGCACCTTATTGATATCGATGGGGAATATGATGCTGGTGGAGATTACTGGTTTCCTTATTCTACAGCCTATTCTTCCTCTGATGGAAGTGGGTTTTACTGTATGCCAGAGGTTGGGGATAAGGTCAGGATCTTCTTCCCATCTGGGAAAGAAGGAGAAGCTTTTGCGGCAAGTTCAGTGAATGTTTCTCCACTGGATAATCCAAAACATAAAAAATGGCGTTCTCCGGCAGGAAAAGAAATCCTTATGACGGAAGAAGGAATCTTTATTACCTGTAAAGAGAATAAAATCTTTATAAATCTGGCAAATGAAGAAGGAATAACCATTAGCTGTGATAAAGATATCAACATTTGTTCTAAAACAAATATTTCCGTGATGGCAGACCAAAAAATGGTAGTGCAGGCAGATAATAATATACTTATCTCAACTGCAGAGTCCTATATAGATATGAAGCCGGATAAAATTGAAATTGGAGCAGCAAACGTTACAATCTCGTAATGAAAAATAACCAGGATGGAGAAAGTATGGAACGTAATTATATAAAAGAATATTTTGAAACGTATTATCAGACAGAACGGGAAAAATTCCTGGATAAAATAACGGAATATATGATACAAAACAGGGATGAACTGATAAAAGAAATATATGATGTATTTGAAAAATTTGTTGTAGCTGTAGGGAAAGGTCAGGAAGAATACCCGTCTTTGGTAGAATGTATACAAATTTCTCTGCTGCGAATTTCCCTGTACCAGGAAAAACCAATGTTTCGCTTTGATGCATACGGAGAAATGGGGGTTCTTGGACTGGGATTATTTTGTCAGAACGTTCCATTTCAGTGGCTGACAGATGATTGGAGAGAGTTTAAAGAACGATTGCGTGACTGTGTAGTGGAGATGAAGGCCACCAGATATATCAGTGAAGCCAGAATTCAGCAGATGATGCTGGAATCCATAGAGATGATAGAAGATACATTATATGGAATTTTGAAGTATCCTTTTTTTGAATTAGACCAGAGCCAGGGACTGTTGGATGTAACGAAAACGGAACACTTTTATATAAGCTTTGGCAGTTACATGGACAAGCAGAGAATATTAGCCACCGATTTTAAAGAGATTGATATTTTCTTACATGAGAAAAATGAAACTTTAAATCACAGGAAATATAGAAAGAAAATCTACAATAAAAAAGAATTTAAAGATTTAGAACTGTTTCATAGTCAGTTTGAGGAATGTCAGTTTATCAACTGTGTTTTTCAGAACACCAATCTGCGGGATGTGGTATTTGAAAACTGCAGATTTTACCAGGTAGAGTTTCAAGACTGCCTGGGAGAAGGAATGACAATCCATAACAGTATGTTAGACAGCGTAAGATTTGAAGGCACAACATTTTATTATCAGGGAGAAGGCAATGGAAGTCTCCAGGGCATATATAAACCACTCGATATTATGCAATCACAGATAGATAACATGGAGATGAGGAATTGTGATGTGAGATATGCAAGATTTACGGACAATGATTATGAGGATTTCAAGGTAATAAAATGTAAGACAGAACAGAGTACGATGGAGGGAAAACTAGATGAAGATGGAGTATTTCAGACTATGCCAGCACAAGAAGATGAATAATTCATTTTCTGTAGGAGGATTGGACACACAAGTATATGTTGCAAATCCAACAGAAGAGCAATTTCAGAAGCTTCCAAAATCCATGGTAACCTATTTTGATTACATGAATGACTATGAAGTGGCAGATTATCTCGCCACTCCTACCCCAATGCTGTCCGAGGGGTTGCGAAAAGTGTTTGCCATGTATGAGCCACAGATGCAATTTAAGAGTATACAGTGCTATACAGACAATGAAAAGGACATATATAAAATGTCGCCGGCTTTTTATGTTTATTATACAGAGAGGACAGCGTGTCTGCACAAGGATTCGGTGATAGCACCCAATGGAAGCGTGTCACAGCTTGTATTGGACAGGAACCGCATGAATGGAGGAGATATCATTGTAATTGATGGAATACCGGAAAAGATTACCATTGTCTCTTTGGCGGTAGTGGAGAGTATCATGCGACGTAAAATGTTTGGAATAGACTTTCAGGAAGTAGAAATAAGATAAGGGAGAGGAAAATGGCAGCAGAAAAACCACTATATGTAACAAGACTTACCAAAGCAAAATGTTCTTTTGGATCCATGAGCCAGTATCTAAATCTGCCCCTGGATCATGGAGTTTGGTTTCATACCACAGATACACCCATTATGAATGCAAACGATCATGAACCGGATAAACACATCCTGCAGTTTGGAAGATGTACTTCATCTAAAAATCCATCTAATGTCATAAATCTTGAAGAGCTGGTAATCGGAGCGCTTTTTGCTCCGATTGGCGGAATGGTTTTAGGGGTGCTTGGAAGTAAATGTTTAAAAAAGTTACTTGGATGTGAGGGCTGTAAATGTAAACCTTTGACCATCACACCATGGAAGGATGTAGATGATGACTACTATATTGATGGGGCACCGGCAATCACACAGAATAGCTATTTGAACTGCTACTATGGCGGAAAAATTGAGATAGACCTGTCGGTGGAAGAAACGGAGGATGATGAAAAAACATCTGTAGAAGTAGAACAGAAAGCATACAATTCACTTCAAAAAATGCCAGCATCCATGGCGGAGAGGATAAATGCTTTCTGTAATGGAAATGGAGACAGCTCCTCCACCTTCTCTGATGTAGCTTTGGCTGGTGAAGTAGCCTCCTACGGAGTATCACCCAAGACCAGTGCAAAAAACTATGAACATAATCAGGCGCAGTCAATTCCATATGGCGCAACAGATAATACAGGCAATATCGTGAATCCATCCGCAATGGGAAATTATAAAATTGGAAATGCGACATTAGCAGACCAGGGGGAAGGTGTACTTGCAGCATATAACATTTTAAATATGCTTTCAGGAAACCCAAATTTGGCTGATATCATTCGATTTTTTGAGGTTCTACCCTTTGTCATGGGAAACAATACGCTGGGGGAAAACACTTATGGTTTCGTGGCATTACTAATGTATTTAATGGCACAGAATCTGGATGTTTCCGTGGGAACCAAGGCACAAAAGGCTGAAACTATAAAATCAAAGTCCCAAAAGAGAGAGGGAAAGAAGCAAATAAGTTCTGTGAAACAAAGAAGTATACAGAAATCAGAGAAGAAAAAGGAAAAAATTGCAGTGAAGGGGACGGTGAAGAAGCTTTCAGAAGGAAAGAGAAGCGTAGCCAAAATAGACCCCCTTCCTACTATGGAAAGGGAAGACGATGCATTGGAACAACTGAAAGAATCAGAACTGATGATTCTGGTAGGAGAAAAGGAAGATAGTATGGAGGAACAACAATGATAAAGGGGCAATACACCTTAGCACAATTAAACATATCCATAGGTCTTACGTATCAGACAATCTTAGACTGCAAGTTAAAGGGGCAGGCTGGGGAGCATGGAATCTGTGAAGTGGTACTGGAGGTGGCGGATGCTGCTACAAGTGACCAAATCCGTGCACTTACAGGCAATCAGGGAACGGTCAGTTTAGACGGAAAAACTTTATTGAAGGGAAAGATTACACAGGCAGGACTTAGGACAGAGAATGGTTACAACAGTGCCAGAATTGTCATCTGTACCTATTCCATAGAGACAGATAAAAAGAAGGGAAGCTGTGTTTTCCAGGACCCATCCAAAAAACTGTCCGATATGGTAAACCATGTACTGGGCGGTACCGGCGTGACAGCACAATTACAAAAGGATATTCCCATTTCCCATGTGGTATACCAAAAGGATGAAACCCCCTGGCAGTTTATCAAAAGACTCTCAGCCCAGTATCAGTTTCAGGTATATGCGGATTTTAAATCAAAGACCATATTTATTGGTGAAGTATCCAATGCCACCTATCCGGAAACGGACTGTGGGGAAGTCCAGGAGGTAGAAAAAGATATCGCTGAGCTTCGCAGGGTACAGAGCAATCAGGACAGCACGGCGGCATCCTATGCATTTGAGAGCCAGTCCTATGTAAGTGGCAACCTGTTTATGGCAGCAGGAGAGCATGTGGGAGGGCGTACCATTTTAGAACATTACATACATGGTGAGAAGGGAATTCTGGTAAACCAGTTAAAATTAAAAAGAACCAGGGATACCCTTCCGTCCTACCGGAACCAGTCCGGTTCCACTATCGTCAGTGGGATTGTGACCGGAACTGTCACCGCAGTAGACGGGAATCAGGTTCAGGTGAAATTTGATGCCCATGGAGGCATTTTGGGAAGTTCCACCTGGATACCCTATGAATCCCCTGTCAGCAATAGTTTCTACTGTATGCCGGATGTGGGAGACAAGGTATTTATATACTATGAAAATAATGGAAAAATCATCTGTATGGGAAGCAAAAGAACAGGTGACTCCCATCCGGACTATGACAAACCAAACGAAAAGGTCATGACCAACCATGACAAGATGATAAAATTTACCACCACAGGTCTGAATATCACCAGCACAAGAGAATTACATGATATGGGCTCGGATATGGAAATATCCATAAAAATGGATGATGGGGAAGGAATCACCATTACCTCCGGCCAGGAAATCAAAATTCACACAGACCAGAGTCTCCGTTTTGCGGCAGGAGAGAAAAAGCCAGAAGAACATCAGGCAGAACTTAAGTCAGGAAAAGAAAAATTTGCAGCCAGAGACAAGGCCGGGGCTGCAGAATATGCCGCAGACAGTGGAATCCAGGGAAGCGGAGACTTTATGGATGCGCTAAAGACAAAGGAAGGTACCCTTGGTGGAGATATCAGGGAAAGCTTTATAGAAGGTGGGAAAGCCCTGGCATTTTATGACTTGTGGGGAGAGAATGAAGGAGAAGGAGAACAAGAAGAACAGGAAGAACAGGAAGTAATATATGAAACGGGAGTCATATCCCTATATGCCAGAGAGGAAATGTTAATCAGTGTAGGAGACAGTGAAATCCATCTGGGTGAGGACGTAACCTTCACCACACCGGAATTCCGGTGGTCAGGTTATGAGCAGACAGAACATGAGAAAGTAGAAGAGGAACTGAAAGACTGGTGGGAAGTAGCACTGGACGGTCTGCAGCTGGTTTTAGATATTGCAGGATTTATTCCGGGAATAGGAGACCTGCTGGACCTGGTCAATGCAGGAATTTCCCTGGCAAGAGGGGATTACTTTGGTGCAGCCTCCTCTCTGGTATCAGCCATCCCGTGTGTGGGCAGCTTTATTGGAGGAGGTGCAAAGCTTGTAAAGGCAGGGTCAAAGGCTGCAAAGGCAGTCAGCAAGATTTCCAAGGCGGTGTCAAAGGTTACCAGGATTGTAAGAAAAGCGGAGGAATTCTACAATGCATTAAATTCCATAGCATCCATAGCACGGATCTGGAAGGAAAGGGATTTCTACCTGCAGCTGGGAAAGGATATGTTAAGTGGAAACTTTGACTACACCAATCCCAAGGATGCAGACCGGTTAATGAAGGTGGCACAGACTGCTTCCCCATTTCTGAAATCAAAGCTGAATAAAACCTATCAGAAACATCAGGCAAAGAAAACCAAAGGTGGAGAGAACGGACCACAAAAAACCAAAAGAAAGGGAAACGAAACAGAGCAGGAAAGACAAACCTGCAAATACGACCCCATCAACGTAGTCACCGGAAGCCAGACCCTGATTTATACCGACTTTGTCATCCATTCCATGGCAGGAGAGCGGTACTTAAAGAGAACCTATGAGTCCATCTATGAAAACAAGGGAAATCTCTTTGGTTCCTGCTGGATGTCCGAATTTGACGCAAACGTGACCCTGGAAAATGACATCACAGTGGTACAGATGCCGGATATGCATCTGATACAATTCAGAAAAACCGGGCAGGGTTATGAGAACATGAAAGGAAACAAAACCCAGCAGAGACTGTTTGACACCCAGAAGGGCTATCTTTTACAGGATCACAAACAGGGAATCTTCATGCACTTTGAAAAAAATGGTAAGCTTACCTGCATAGAGGATAGAAATCACAACAAAATCCGGTTCCAGTACGAAAACCAGGTGCTGAAAAAAGTGGTATACCCGGGAGGACAGGAACTGACCCTGTCCCTTACCGATGGAAAGATTACCAAAATCACAGATACGATAGGAAGAAAACTCCACTATGAATATGAAGGAGAATTTTTAACAAAAGTGACTCTGGCAAACGGAGGAACGATCCGATATGAATATACGGCAGAAGGTTATATCCGGTCTGTTACAGACCAGAATGGCAGAACCTATGTGGTAAACCACTATGACCGGAAAGGGCGTGTGGTGCGGCAGGAATTGTCCAACGGGGAAGAGTATGTCATGTTTTATGATGATGTGGCAAAGAAAAATACTTTTGTAACCACTGCCACAGGAAATCGCATCACCTACAGTTACGGGAAAGAAAAACTTCCAACGGTGACAGCCTACGAAGACGGCACTTATGAGGAAAAGAAATACGACCAGTGGCACAACGTAATCTACGAGCGTGACAGAAACGGGAGCGAAACTCACCGGGTCTATGACCGGGAGGGAAATCTGTTAGAGGAAACCCTGCCAAACGGACTGAAAACAGTCTTTACCTACAATGAAGCCGGGGAAATGCTGAGCTGTACTGACAATGCAGGCCGGGAAGAATTTTACCGGTATGACCTTGGCGGAAACATGATTCAAAAGAGCCGCAGGCTGGATGGCAGAACCATGCAGACCTATACTTATGAGTATGACAGTGCAGGAAGAATGCTCCGTGAAACAGACCCGGAAGGGAATGAAACCACCTATACATATGATACCGGCTTTGCCCTGTATTCTTCCATGAAGAATGCGGAAGGAACAGAAATCCGCTACACCTATGACAAAGCCGGACGCAACATGGTGGTGGAAAATGAATTCGGTGCAGTCCACTACGGCTATAATGACGTGGATTATGTGACAAAAGAGGAAGACGAAGAAGGCAATGTGACCAGATACGATTACGACAGGATGTGCAATCTCATCCGTCAGGCGTCTCCCAACTTCAAGGAAAACGGAGTCACCCAAGGACAGCTGACACGGTATGAGTATGATGACCTGGACTGTCTGGTGCGGGAAATCTCCCCAATGGGAAGAGTCAAAGCATTTGCCAATGATTCTGAAGGAAATGTAATAAAGGAAGTGAATCCGAACTGTTACGATTCTGCTACCCAAGATGGCATTGGTGTAACTCATAAGTATGATAATGATGGTAACCGAATTTTAACCATTTATCCTGAGGGAGAAACGGAAATGTTCCGCTATGACCCGGAAGGAAACATGACGGATTACATCCGTCCCGAAGCGTATGCAAAGGATGGGGAAGATGCAAAGGGAACCCACTACATTTATGATGAGGTGGGAAGGCTGACCGGAATCCGGAATGAAGACGGTATCATGGAACATACCTTTGTCTATGACCTGTGTGGAAATATCATAAAGGAAATCGACGCCAAGGGATATGAAATGGGAAACACCAACGAGGAACGTGTTGGAATCCTGTATACCTACAACCTGGCAGGCTGGCTGCTAGAAAAGCGTGAGCCGGTGAAGGTCATAGAAAAAGACAGTGATGGGAATAAAAACGGTG
>CACXGE010000144.1 GCA_902767135.1 uncultured Lachnospiraceae bacterium
ATACATCCCATGTTCCTATTTATCGATGATGGGGATAATAGTTCTAGTGATGGAAAGAAGTTTCAATACATCCCATGTTCCTATTTATCATTTTTCAGAAAGCATTACGGTAGGATAACTACTGTTTCAATACATCCCATGTTCCTATTTATCTTTTTATCTAACTTAATAAATCCGTTACCCAGATTAGTTTCAATACATCCCATGTTCCTATTTATCAGTTTTCTATATCGAGGAAGACGAGTAAGTCTAGGGTTTCAATACATCCCATGTTCCTATTTATCGTGGCAATCTACCCAGTGCTGTCCCTTTGGTTGCGGTTTCAATACATCCCATGTTCCTATTTATCCGGGTAAATACTAATCAAGAAATAGAAAGTGCAGTGTTTCAATACATCCCATGTTCCTATTTATCGTTATAAGTCATAAATTTAATTTAGAAGAGTTTAGTTTCAATACATCCCATGTTCCTATTTATCGAAAGCATATCCTGTTCCAGTAGCTTGCCAATAATGTTTCAATACATCCCATGTTCCTATTTATCGAAATTGAATGATGTTAGTGGGTTTTCAATTTTTGAGTTTCAATACATCCCATGTTCCTATTTATCATCATATACCTTGCAATATTCTTGCATTATTAGTGGGTTTCAATACATCCCATGTTCCTATTTATCTCTTATCTGTTGTATTCGCTAACGTCTTTGGTAGTGTTTCAATACATCCCATGTTCCTATTTATCTGTAGTATTCCCGATTCTTTAGCATCTGCTCTTCTGGTTTCAATACATCCCATGTTCCTATTTATCTTAAACGCAGTTGGAGTTGTCACAGCGGTAAATTTGTTTCAATACATCCCATGTTCCTATTTATCAGCAATACAACAACTACACAAGGAGGTCGTTACTAGTTTCAATACATCCCATGTTCCTATTTATCTTGAAAAAAATAAGTGTGACGATACACTTTACTAAGGTTTCAATACATCCCATGTTCCTATTTATCCAACGTTTTTACGCACCTTCCTTTTCCATTATATCCTCAATACCCTTGATTTTCAAGGATTTTTCATTTTTTTCCCAGGTGTTTTCCCATTTTCTACCTACTTCCCTTTTTTCTTCCATATTCTTTGATTTTTAGGGAAATTTTGAGCTTTTCTAAAATTTCCGCCTGGTAAAAATTATAGGATTAGTGTTTCTCCTGTTTCTCTATCCTTCTTGCCCATTACCTCCTCACCAAACACATTGTCATTCATTAATTTAATAATACACAAGAAATCTTCACTCTCATCAATAATTGGTTTTAAGTCGTTCTTAAAGCGAATTAATTTTGATGGTGACATTTCCCCTCGAAATACAGAATTTTGATAATGGGATAAATACTTTTTACAAACCTTAAATACCTTTTGCACACGTTTTTCATTTACATCATAAAACACAAATACATAATTATAATTCATCTGCTTTTTATTTGCCATCAAAACCCTCCCTTTAAACTAAATGGGGAAAATTCTTTTCCTTCCATAATGTACTTAATTAACTTATAGCAATCCAGCTTCATTACAGTACGATATGTTACTTTTCTTTTCAGGCCCGGATGCATATATACAGATTCCAAACGACTTTCAAATGCTTCAATAAAAATCTTTCTTCCTTCTTCATTTAGAAGACAATAATTTACCTTTTTGTCAAAATGCTTTTCCAACTGTATCTTCCTATTGTTCACAAGATCAAATATGGTTCGAAAAACAATGACCGGTTTGAATACCTCGCTCATATCAAGACTTAAAGAAAATCTTCCCTCTGATGGTTCATGTAGAAAACTAATTCTCTGGTCTAAATGGGTCTGATAAATTGCCGAAATCGTTTTTCCATAAAGCAATGTGTTGCCAAAAGAAACCATGGCATTCATGGGATTGTCCGGTGGTCTTCTGACCCGCTTATTCATTAGAAAATCTTCTGAAAGAAAATACTGAAAACTACTATAAAACCTGGTCCACAAATCTCCCTCTACCGCCATGAGGGATTTTATATTATCCATTTTTTCTACTTGCTGATAAAATTCCTTTCGAATCCAGTCTAAGGTTTCTTTTACCTCCTTTTTGTCATGTTTATAATAATGATATAGCACTTCATAAATATTTTCACCGATGCCTCCAACAATTCTCTTAGCAATATGTAACCTGTTATTTTGAAAAGCTTCCACCTGTTTCACTAACAATTTTCCACTAAGATACTTCTCTTTTGGATAAAAGGTTCCACTATATCCCTCATAATAATTAAAAAAATGAACTATCACATTATTTTGGGATAAAAAATCTAACAATTTTGTATTAAAGGAAACCTCGTTCAAGCAATAAATTTCCTTGGTGTTTTCAATCGGTATATACACATTTTTCCCGTTTTTGCGAAAGCAAAGAGAATTATCCTTTCTTGTTAACTCTCCCATTGAAGTAATGTATCTGGTACTTCCCATTTTTCTTCCCCCTTAAATATAGCAATATTCATAATAAGCACATTTTTTGCATTTTGGCTTATTTAAAACTTCTGGTATCTCGTTCTCAGCTAATAACGCTTCTATAGCGTAAATATAGCTTTCCAATTCCTTCTCCAACTCTTCTGTCAATTCAAAGTATAATATTTTTTTATTTGTTTTCCCTTTTTCAATAAATTCCAGCTTTCCTTTTCTGATAACCCCCTTATCCTTTAAAATTTTCAAGTACAATAATAATTGCCACTTGGCAGCCTCCACATCAGCATCAGACTTTTTCACTTCCGTTAGGTATTCGCTGCTTAATTTATCCAAACGGATATTTTCTAATGCAATTTCTGTATTTACCTTTCTATCCCTTTCTTCATGTAATGCCTTTCCTATTTTCACCTGCTCACTATTATCTTCTAGATTTAATCGATTTCCATGGAGATAACACTGGCGTTTACAGTGAAAAAAATAATTCATCAATGTTCCATTTACCCTCATTTTTCCCTCCTAAATAAATTCTGTTAATTGTCCCTCTATCATAGCACGATTTAGTTTTCCATTTTCTATATATTCCTCACCATCCTCAATATAAAACAATTCACCAACCTGCTCTGTGTAAGTACAGTCAATCCTTTTCACCTGATATATAAAGTAATTCATTTTCGACGTGACTTCAGAGAGTTTCACCCTCCGTTCAGCATAGTTCATTTCTTTATCATATAACAATTCTGTATATGCTCTCCACACCTCTCTTCCATCCAAGACAGTTCCATTCTGGTCAGTTATTTCCCTGGCTAAAAATAAAGACAGGTTCCATTTCTCCTCGTCTATCAACTGCATTTGCTTTTTTATTTTGGGAAAGTCCAAATATTTCACACTGTTTGGAAAAAAATCCTTCTCCAGGCTTTCCCAAAAATTTTTCTTCCATGTTGCCAAAATTTTCTCATAATAAATTGGAAAATCCTTCTCCTTGAGACAAGTCCAAATATCCTCTTGTAGAATACTGCACTCATAATTTGCTCTAATATCCTCTCCATAAATTTGCTTTGGCTTATCCATCTGAAAAAAATATACAATTCCCCTTGGCTCCTTACGATAGGAGCGATTGATTCTGCCCATGAACTGTTCTTCGCTATCCATTTTGGCAATTGCCTTATATCCAATATCCATATCAATGTCCACACCCGCTTCAATTACCTGTGTGGCAACCAAAATTATCCCCTTAGCATTTTCACTTTTTATCTGGGTAATCATCTGCTTTCGCTCCAGCACGCTATCATCGCCAGTCATGCAAAGCACTGTTTCCTGTAGTTCTTCCTCCAACAGTCTGTGGTAAAACTCTTCTGCACTTTTCTTTCTGATAAATTCAATCAGAATCCTTTTGCCCTGTCCACTCTGTTTTTTTACATGCCCTAATAGAATTTCCATGGTCATCTGTCCATCTAATAATCCTCTATCCAATACCACTCTGTCTTTAAAACAGGGATGGTGAAAATATTTCTCCCGATGTTGTATTAAATATGCCGTCAACGCTGTTGTATCCTTTAGTACATCTAAATCAGGCATGGTGGCAGACATAATCATAATTTTCATATGTAAAAATTCTGCTAACTCTGTCAGAAACGTAATGATTTCTCCCCAGATTTTATTTTTGTAGCTCTGAATTTCATCTAATACCAAAATACTCCCTGCCAACTGATGAAAACCAAAAGCAGCTTCCTTACTGTCACCAAAAATAGTATCAAACAAGCTCACATGGGTGGTTAAAATCATGGGGTAATTTAAAAACTGTCTGTTTAACAAAGCCCGTTCATAATAGGACCCCCGCTCATTTTTTTCTTCCTCCCCTCTTTCTTCCTTTACCATTTTTATTGGTGTAATAGAATTCACCACTGCAATACTTTCCATAATCTTTGCATTATTTCCAAAAGTTCGTTCCATAATTTCCTGATTTTGCTCAATCAAAGTATTAAAAGGATAAATGTAATATATCTTCTTTAAACTCTTATCTTTTTTTGCCATCTGAAAGCTTAAATTCATGGATAAATTAGACTTTCCACTTCCTGTGGGTGCCTCCACATAAAAAATAGTTTTTTCTAAATTGTCCAGTAAATTTCTTTCTGCATCTAAGAAAAGTTCTTTTCTCAAAA
This sequence comes from uncultured Lachnospiraceae bacterium, assembly GCA_902767135.1. Lineage (GTDB taxonomy): Bacteria > Bacillota > Clostridia > Lachnospirales > Lachnospiraceae > RUG11237. The sequence continues at coordinate 4,629 of CACXGE010000144.1, forward strand.
TATTGATATCCTGTGTTTTTTTTCGCTTTTCTGTTGTCATAGGATATAGGATATTCTCATATTCTCGTATTTCCTGATTAATTTTAGTTTTTTCAAAAGCTTCATTAAGTTCCCAGATATCTTCCAGTTCACCAAAATCTTTTGTTTTGACTCCGGAAACATATTCTGAAGTGGCATAATAATCCGCTGCAACCAAAAGAGAGTACAGTAACTTTACATAAAAATATAACCAGATATCCTGCTTTTTTGTTCGCTGAATATCCTTGAAACAGCGTCCCATATACGCAAAACAATCATCATCAAAATCAAATTCTCTGTTTCCTATTTTTCCATATTCTTTCTGAAGTGTTTTTATTGCCTTACCTATTTCCTCTTTCTGCTCCCCGCTGGTAAAATCACTGACAGAAACCAACCCACTATGATGTCTGGAAATAATGTAAGCATTATACAAGATGAGAAGAAGAAGTCTTTGTGCCTCCTCCAGCTTTTCTAGTTCTTCTGCCTTTTTCAAATAATACTCCATATACATTACAGCAGATAAACAGGAATGTTTCGAGCCAATAGAATCATAGCTTTCATTCTCCGAAACCTCTTTTCTTCCCAATGCAATTTTCTGAAACATGGGATTTATCTTTCCCATATCGTGAAAGGTCACTACATTCTTCCACATAGAATCAAAGAGTTCTTTTGCCTGGTTAGAAGCGTTTCCCAAGTAAACCTGATAAAAGCAGTCCATCTTCTTTTCTATCTGCTTACTTTTACATATGTTCTCAAAATACGTCTGACATAGTTTTGTATGCCCTTCTAATGTTTCGTACTGGACTTTTTGATTTTCATCCTTTTTGGTATGAGCATAATATAAATCCGGCTCCCTTATGATTTCTTTTATATCTACAAATTTTTCTCCCATATATTTTCCTCATTTTTTTTGTAAAAGAGAGTCGAAACAAGTTCCGACTCTCCTATGTAGCTACCTAGTAGAACATTCTTAATTTTTCTCCTACCCGATAAACCTCCTGCTGCTCCCACTTTGTACCTGCATCTGTGTAAACAAATGTTTCTAATACATAGTTATTTGTCCATTCATCCATACTATGTGGAAGATTTTCCTGATATTTATAGGTCATCCCCGTCTTTCCCCGCAGACTTTGTCTCAATACAATTTCAGCATTTTGTTTTATAAACAGACTGTCTATTCTGCCTTCTCCACTTTTTTCTTCTGTCACTTCTTTTATCTGTGCATCTAAAATATCCGCAAAGTGATCATTTTTCCCCAGATAAGGAAGATAAACGCATTTATGGTTCAAGATTGCTTCTTTCAGATTTTCTGCTTCTTCACAATCAAGTAACACACAAATATCCCAGGAAGGTTCTTCCAACCACTGTTCTTTTACAATCAGATTTCCACCTTGCTCCTTAGAAGCATACCCTACAGAATTATTAAACTGCTGAATTTTCTTTTCGATAAACCCACGTTTTGCATTTGGCCGGATAGATACTTTTAGCTGTGACAGCTTTTCATAAAATTCCGGATATCCTTTTTCCATTCCCTTTTTACTTTCACTGCCATTATACTGCTGTGTGTATCCTCCATACCCCAAAATAGCGCCAAAAATTCCAAGCAATGCCACTTTATGAAGATTTCCATAGGTAAAATAATAATAGGAATTTACCTCCGGTTTTTTGAAAAATGCAGTTCTTCCACATAGTGTAAAGCACAATGCTTTCATAGGCTACACCTCTTTTTGTGTTACAATATGGAAGGTTTTTGCTCCTTCTATATCTTGTTCTAATTCTGTAGTGTCTGGATTGTAGTATATTTCCACAGATAATATCTGACTTTTCAACTCATTTAACAATTTACCACAAGAAACGGAAATCACATTTTTATCCTCACCCTTTTGGAAAGTAATATAACTGGTCAAATTGGGAAGGTAAGTATCCGGTGTTGTCTCTACAAATAATCCAAATTCATTTTCGCATCCCTCTTTTGCATTAGTGGCATAAGAAGTTGCGCATACCAAAGAAGTACGTTTAAAGTTCTGGTAATCTTCTTCTGTATATCCGTCTGTCACTCCAAGGGCAACTAATTCTTTATATGCCATTGGGTTAATCGCAAATGGATAAAAGTAATGAGCTTCGTCACTGACAATTTTACTTCCAAGGGTAGAGTTCTTTGCTTCTCCATCTGCATCCGAATCTTTGGTGCCATCACGGAATGGAGAAAGGATCTGCTGCACCTGTGCTTCTGTTTCTATATATTCGTTGAAACCTTGTCCGATTTGAACTGCACCTGTAATTGCAATATTATTTCCCTGCTCTGCATAAGTTGCACCAAAGTTTTTTACATCTACAGCTTTCATTAAATTTGTTAGTACCTTTTTAGAATCTTTCCCTTCCCCTTTTTCCTGCTTTCCAAACAAAACTTCATAGCGTTCTGACAAAGAATTTGGCACCAGGCTAATTTCACCTTTTTTTTCCGTAAAACGCATAGATTTAATGTACAATACTTTTTTCCCTTCATTTTCCCACATTTTTTTCATAGGATACTTTAGTGCCTTATCACTTCCAAAGGTTCTGCCATCAGAAATTGTTTTTGGATATCCTGAAAAATCCGCATTCCAATTTGCCATAATAGATGCTATTCCAATTACCCCATATACTCGTTTATTCATCTTTCTTCTCCTCCTTCTTTTCTAACACAAGATTATTATCTACAAATCCCATACAAATCATATCCTGTTGTACTTTTCCTTCTGCTTCATACCCCAGAATCAATTTATATAACATATCTGCTTTCTTTGCTCCCAATACGATATCATAATTATATTTTTTATAATATTGTAGAAGCTTTTCCTTAATCGCTTTACTATTTTTTGCATTTAGGATGGGATTAATTAAGGACTCATTTTTCTTGGCACCTCTATTTAAAAAGATATAATATCTTGCCAACTGTCCCACTGCATAATAATATTCTGTATCATTTTCTAACCCTCTAGATTCCTCTGATACCATTTTTTCTTTTAAATTTTCCCGCAACCTTACTGAAAAATCTGCCATATACTCTCCTCCTTTAGAAAAATATCGCAATAATGACAGTCTTAAATTCATCTGTCTTACTGCCTTGCCACTATGTCCGTTTAAAATCGAAGATTTTATCATCTCCAGAAATGCTTCTTCTACTACTTTTTTCACACCGTCTTTGTGATTTAACCGAAGCCATGAAAACAATTTCATTCTGTACAATAATAGATTTCTCTTTAATCCTTCTTCTATAATACTAAGCTTCTCTGGTTCTGTAAAATAATTGTTTCTCAGCATCTTAGAAAAGAAAATCTCGTCTATTAACCGTTCTAACTCCGAAAATTTATCGTAAGTATGATATTCCATCTCATACTCCGGATGTTTTTCATTGGGAATCTTCATATAGTCTATAAACTCCAGTTCTGTTTCCAATTTATCCTCATAAAATGGAACTACATCCTGATAATGAATTTCCGCTTCGTTCTTTCCCTTTTGTAGTCTTAAAAAAAAACCACAGACACTTCCTGGTGGGAATCCCTTATTTCTATCATCATTTCGACATGGCAGGAATTCACTTCTTTCCAAATCCACATAAACATTATATTTTCCCGCACTGACAAAGTTCATAAAGTAATCAAAAAGCTGCTTTTGCATCATAACCTGATTTTCATCTAACAAATATGGAGTAGGAACCTTTCTGGTCTTATTCGCTAGAAAAGGCTTTTTACTATTCATATTCAAATTGTTATCTGGTAACCCCAAAACCTTATCTTCAATTTTAATGTTATAATCATTACTATTATAAATATTGGGAATGAAATATCGTTTTCCCTCTTTTTCGTATTCCCAGTCTTCTGCTTCAAAGAAAATTTTTAAATAATCTTTTTTTTCTAAATCTACGGAGATCAGCTGGTTCATGGAAAAGATATGCTCCTTAATCCATGCTTTATTTTTCTTCAATATATCCTGATTCACAGGTCCAATCCTTTCCTCTAGTGCCTGATATAATTCTAAGGTTTTACCTTTTCCATACTTCTTCACAGGATCTTCTAAGATGTCATAATACTGATCAATGACTTCTTCTGTTAATTTTCCATTTACAATACTTTCTTTCTTTACCCAAAAAGAATAGTAATTGTTGGAATGTATAATTTTTTTGGAATCTAGCGGCTTATTCATAGAAATCAATTTACTCTGGTAATCATAAAAGCAGAGCTCTTTGTAATATTCAGAACTTTTGTCTATGGTTCCGGTTTTCTTATCCATTTTAATTTCTACAGGCTCACCTTTTATCTGGTAATTTTTATCCACCAGTACATAGGTGCCATCTGCCGGAATATACTCTCTTAAAATTACATTTTCATCTTTTTCCAACACCTTTTGAAATACTTGAAGACACTCTGTTATCATCCTTTCACCCCCTATAGCCAACGATAATTCACAAATCCAAATCCCCGGGAATTCATCTCCAGTACCCCTGTTCCCAATGCCAGATAAGCCAGTTTTTGAGCCATTGCATTTTCCGCCACATGCATTCGCACCTTGTCCCCCAGAAGTCTGACTCCTTTGTATTCCGATGCCACCGGACATTTGCTTAAAAATTCTACTCCTGTAAATAGTTCAAAATCTTCTTCAAGTTTTTCACCACAGAATTCATTCCATTTTTTGATCAAATTCCCCTTCATTCTTTCCTCAAACTGAACCACTGTCATTTCATCTTTCCAATAACCAGAATCACATTTCAAAATAGCTGGTGTCAAGGTGTATATTACATCAATATGTTTCCTTGGCAAAATCCTTACCTGAGCAGTTAGGCCTTTCAGTTTTCGGGTGTGAGTGTGAACTACATACTCTGAAAAATGTTTTGCAAGGCTGACATCCAGGGTGCGAAGAGTGAGTGTGTAAATTTTATCTTTCTTATACACCTTGTCTTTTTCCAAGGGATAAAGACTATCATAACAGTAAAACTTATACTTATTCTCCCTGTGCAGTGCTGCAAACTGGCTGGTACCTGCCAGTCCACTATCAATATACGTAGTCAGCTCTCTCCGTATTTCATTTGCAGAAATATCTGCCATGACATATATCTTGATTTTTGTTTCATATACAGAAACTTCCATCATCTCACCTCCTTTTTCACAATGGTTATTCGGTAACACAATAAATAATAGCACTTGAAATCTCTTTGTATTGAACCGATACATTGATTATACATTATGTTTTTGAAAAACGCAATACTTATTCTTAATTAGTTTGATTTTTTATATTGCTTATAAAAAATTCTTTTACACCACGTGTTCCTATTTATCATTCTTTGAATAATATACTTAAATAGTTATTCAAATACGCTAAGCGTTCCCATTTATCGTAATCTTTTGCAATTATACAAGATTCCTTCCAAAATCTCAAGACATAATTTATGGTAGTATTCATCATAAAAACTAAAAGAATTCCTTTGTTCTATATCATCATACACATTGACAAACTCAACCTCATTGCCTGTAACGTGATAACAAAATCTGACCCAGTCACGGATGAATACTACCGCTTTATTTCCCACATTAAAAATATGTTGGTTATTTTACTATAATATTCGTTCTTTCCTTCCATAGATTCCCATTCTCACCACAAAACAGTTTTTTCCCTGATATACCTCATAGGTAAGAGTCCCTCGTTGTTTCTCCATAATAACTTTGGATATAGAAAGACCCAGTCCAGTGCCACCATTGGTTTTTCTTGCCTTATCTCCACGGACAAAGGGATCAAAAATGATGTTTTGTAAATCCTCTGAGATAATTTCACCGTCATCCCAAACACGTAGCTCCACCTGTTTTTCCAACACAGATAGTTTGACACCCACCTGCTCTCCTGTCTGGTTATATTTTCCTGCATTGCTTAATAGGTTTCCTATCACCCTAGCCATGGCTTCCTCATCTGCCTGGATATAATATGGTGTTTCCGGAATATCAATGTCTAACGAAAGCCCTGCATTTAAAATATCCTCATAAAACTCTGCACAAATCTGCCGTGTCAGCTCACAGATATCCACCTGTTTTAACTGTAAATGAAAATCCGGGTTTTCCATTTTTAACATCAAAAACATATTTTCTGCAAGGCTGCATACCCTGTCTGCCTTTTTATCAATGGTTTGATAATAGGACATTTTTTTTGCTTCCGGAACCAAATCACTTTCCAGAGCATTGGCATACCCTTTGATAGTGGAAAGAGGTGTTTTTATATCATGGGAAAGCTCCAATAACAGTTGGGATTTTTTTTGCTCCATTTCTTCTTTTTCCTGTCTGCTTTCCTCTAACTGCTTCATCATCAAATTAAAGGTATCACGGATTTCCACAAATTCCCACTCTGCCACAAAATCAAGATAAACTCCCTCTTCCCCTGCCTTTACCTTTTCCATTCCTTTCACCAGTTGATTCAATGGCTTTTTTATCTTTTTACTCAGATAATGACTAAGGATAATACAATTAGAGATAAATAGAAGTATAAATACTATAGACGACAAACGGGTTGCTGTGTGCCCACCTTGTGTCTGGTTTCCCAGCATCACTGTTACTCCTATCTGCACCAGTTTTCTCTCATAAATGCATAAAAAATAAGTTTTTCTTTTCTCCAGATACTGCATGACACCAATATAAGAATTTTCTTCTGTTGCACTGACATTCATTAAAGAAGAAAGTTCTTCCTGGGTATAACTTTGCTGTTCTCTTTGCCTTTCCCCATACACATTTATTACCTGAAAGTTTTGATCCAGTTCTTCCACCCAGCCACCCATCTTTTCTATCTGTTCCATATTTAAAATATTACCATCCTCATCCACAAAGGAATTGGGTGGCATGGTCTGGTCGCTGCCCCCGCTGATATATATCATGGACACAATCAGACATACAACAAAGGACACAAGAACCATCACGGAAAATACAATATAGCTTACCACCAGCTTACTGAAAATACTTTTTTTTAATCTAAAGTTTCTCTTGATCCTTTTCAAATTTATATCCCAACCCTTTCACTGTCTTTAACATCATAGGTACCCTTGAATTATCCTCGATTTTTCCTCGAAGATTACTGATATGTACCATTAACGTATTATCATCTGCAATGTATTCATCTCCCCAGACATAATCATATATCTGCTGTTTTGTATAAATTCTACCTGGACTCTCCATAAGGAGCTTTAAAATCAAAAATTCTGTTTTGGTAAGTTCTATGATTTCTCCCTGCTTTTTTACAATTCCTTCTGCCACATACAATTCTATATCAAACTGCTTATAAATCTCCGTCCTTGTTTCCTGATAATCATAATTTCTTCGAATCTGAGCTTTGATTCTTGCCACTACCTCCATAGGATTGTAGGGTTTTGTGATATAGTCATCCGCCCCTAATTCCAGTCCCAGAATCTTATCATAATCCTGGGTTCTTGCAGTCAACATAATCGCTGGCACTTTACTTACCTTTCGAATCTTTCGCAGTACCGTAAATCCATCCATTCCCGGCATCATAATGTCCAATACCACTAAGTGGGGGCTTTCCTTTTTGAAAAGCTCCCACGCCTGATTCCCATCCCAAGCCTTTATCAGCTCTAAATTTTCCTTTGCCACGTACAACTCCAGCACAGATAATAATTCCACCTCATCATCTGCCACTAATACTTTATAAGCCATGATGTATCCTCTCAATTCTACTGCTATGCTTCCGTTATCGAACTTGTTCATACAATAAATCTGTAAGGCTTTCAGAGAAGTCATAGTTTTCTTTCCAACCGTCAGAAAATTTATCTAAAATTTTGCATTTCGCCATCCCCATCTTATAGTATTTCTGGCTTCCATCGGTATAATGAGCCATAGGTTCTATGTAATATTCCTCGTACTCTTCTTTTGTGTGCATCATACCATAAACCGTACTTTCCACATAAAAGGCAGTACCTTCCACTCTTTCATAATACTCTTCCAAAACCAGCACATCCTCTGGAAGCAGTGCCTTTCTCTCTTCCTCATTCCTTTTGTATTGTAACAGGTCCTTTTTAATTTCTTCTATACTATCACTTAACACCATTTTTTTCAACAAATCCAGTTGTTTTTCATATAGTCTAACTATCTTTGCATTATTGTCCACATGTTCCACAATCATCTGCTCACTTAAGCCGCCTTCATCAAAATCTCTCCCTTGCAGGCATTCTATTATGTTTTCTTCAAAATTTGTCATCTGAAACGCATGGAAACCTTCGTGATACATAGTGGCAATATGTTCTTCATCACCATATGCATTCTCTTCAAACACTGTATTTTCTGCCGAACCTGCAGACATCACTTCTGTGGTATTCAGTAATTCAAACATTTTACTGAATTTTTCTATAGTAGGCAGCAATACTTCATAATGGTCCTCCGCCTCATATGTCGTTCCAACAAATACGTCAAACACAGGCTTTCTCTTTTCCACCTGACAATCCTCTGCGCTTCCTGTGACCACATAATCATGTTCCCCATCATAAAAGGCCACTGGAAACTGTGACAAACGGTAACCTTGAAACGTGCTTTCTTCCACTTCCCCTTCTATGCCAAGTGCCTGCTTATAAATCTCTATATTTCTGTCACTCAGTCCATAGGTTCCTGTAGCTAGAGTGGCAATACACAGCACACCCCCCACAGCCAGATAAATTATTTTCTTCATTCTCCCATCCTCCTGCTATGCTTCTTTTTTTCGAAATACAAAGAAAAATACGGTCAATATGTATATGATGAAAAACCCTTTCAAAATCACATGAGCATCAACATTTTCCCCGCCAATCAGATTTCCTGCCTGACTCTGAATTTCATTTAAATCCGGAATTATCTTTAAGATTACGGAAATTATGGTTTCTGTAAATCCACCAGCCATATTTTTTACTACATCTAATATCCCATGAAAAATGCCAATCAGAAAACATGCCGTAGCAATCACTCCCGCTGCCATTCCAGGCAGTACAATACTAAGAAGGCTGGTAAATAAACTTACCATACATATTCCTGTCGCCATAATAAAAAATGCTGGAATCAAGGAAAAAATCTCCTGAGTTTCCTGCTTGATGATTGCTACCCAAAACAAGCCCGAATAAATCATCAACGCTGCCATAAGACTGCTGATCACATTTGCTATTGCCAGACAAATATGATACTGCCACTGCTTCACACCCCTAATCCAGATTAAATGACTGGTTTTGCGTCGATATTCATTAGGTATTGTATTGATACTAAGTGCAATTGCCAGAGCACCACTGATGGCATTGATTAACACTACCATCACAGGTGCCAACATGTGATATCCTGTCACTACTTCTCCTCCTATGGTAAGTGTCCCTGCCCCCGATGAGAATAAAATGACCAACAACAGCCCTATCACCGCCACCACATATAGTTCTTTTCTTCTGATTCTTTCCTTTAGTGCATTTACTGTAATAGTCATTGTCATTTATCTCACACCTCCTACGGTTTCTACAAAAATTTCTTCCAGACTCTTTCCCTGATGCTCTTCCTGCCGTGTCCAGGTTTTCAGTACTTTCCCTTTTTTCATAATAATCCCCCGGTCACACACCCGCTCAATATCATTTAAAATATGAGAATTGAGAATTATAGTTTTTCCCTGTTTCTTTAACTCTCCAATCAGTTGCATCATTTCTACCCTGCCCAATGCATCCAACCCTGCTGTAGGCTCATCTAAAATGAGCAATTGGGGATTTCCCAGCAATGCCTGGCCCAAAGCCAAACGCTGCAGCATCCCTTTTGAGTATACTTTGATTTTCGTCTTACTGTCTTCTAAGCCCACTACTTCAAGTAATTCTCCTACCAGATTAGAAATTAAAGTTTTATCGATTTTCTGAATTTTTGCATAATATGTAAGTGCTTCCCTTCCGGTAAGAAACGGTGGAAAAAACGGAGTTTCCGGAGAATAACCAATGGTTAAGCCCTCCTTTTTTTCTATCTCTCCAGAATCTTTTCGAATCAATCCTAAAATCATTTTAATGGTGGTAGTCTTTCCTGCTCCGTTACTTCCAAGCAGCGCAAATACTTCCCCCTCCTTTACCTGAAAACTTAGGTTGTCCACCACGGTAACATTTTTATACTTTTTTGTAATATCCCTACAACTTAACACTACACAATACCTCCTTCATTACTTCGTGGTATATCAGTAACAGTTCAGCCACAGGCTAAACTGTTACCAAATCGGGCAATGCTTACGCATGCAAAATTGCCCGATTTTTGTGAAATACACATCTTCGCACGGTCAGCGCAGCAAATGCGCAGACCTGCCTGAACTGTTACGTATATCATACAAAATCCCCCTAAAATAAAAATAAAAGCAACCTTAAGTTAAACTTAAGATTGCTTTTTGAAATTTTACCTACCAGCCCCAAAACAATGTAGCAGCTGATATCCTTTGGTACCTGTAGTATCGATTCTCCACCTGGGAGTCATCTTTTTCTCCTTATACAGACGATACCCATTGTATATATAATCTGCCAAAAGCGCCAACATCATAACAGACGCTACCCTGCAAAGTGTCCCTGGCTCCCACCTCATGAAACTCATCCTTTTGGGATTTCTTTTCATTTTGAAACAGACAACTCACCGTCCTCGATACTCTCAAATATACCTACCCAGAATGGCTCTTCAAAATACACCGTCAGTTTTCCACTTACTTTGTCCATAAGAATCCCTCCTAAAATAATTATTGAACAAAGAATTTAATTACTCGATAATTGTAGCAACACGTCCTGAACCTACAGTACGTCCACCTTCACGCTATATGAATAGCGTTTTTCGATGTATTTTCTATGCTTTTTATGGCTGAAAACTGAATATTTTCGTTGGTTTTAGCTGTCTTATTTTTATTTGCATGATTTCTTGGCACCGTTTTAGCACCAGCTCAATTCTGCTCTTGCAAATAATCATCTTCTTTTTAGTTCTGATTTTCTATTGTAAAGCTAACTTTCCAATCTCCCTTTACAAGATTTTGACAAGTAAAGAAATGCCCATAAATCGCATATTCATTTATTTCATCAGCACTGATATCAAATATATACTCCTCATAGCTTCCCTTTCTTTCCTCATCCCAAAATGCAGTACTGCTTCCAGGCAGAACCTCTTTTCCGTCTCTACCAACTAAATATATATATCCATGATTGTCAAATTGTAAAATATCTTCATAATATACTTGCACATGCAACTTATTGTTGATAAAGCCATAATTCGTAACCGTCACTCCCGGCGTAGGAACAAACAACTTACTCTCATCCACGCAAAGATACTCCCGCTTCATTCCTTCTACTGCATATCCATCTGTATAAGAGCCACCTCTGATATTTAAACTTTCTTCCCTTTGTGTTTCTGTGACCTCAGAGATTGCATCCAAACTAATTTGTGTTAATTCCTCTTGTATTTCACTTTTTCCGGTTAAAAACTGTGAAACGCTAAATATCATCGCACTTCCTTCAATTGGTGTTCCATCCATATTTTGGATAGTGATTAAAAATGTTGCCTTTCGGGTTCCCGAATCAAAATCAACCAATGTGCATCCGCCAATTTGGTCAGCATTGGTATGAATGCTGTAACTATCAAACAAATCAATACTTTCGTCTATATATTTTCCTTCTAAATCATACATAGATATATAGACGTATGCACAATTATCTTGAATAGACGCACCTTCCACCTCCATACGTATACCACCATCCTCACAGCTGGCATTTACAGGCATTAATTTTATGGCTATATCAGGATATATTGCACATAAAACATCGTATGCTGCCATATTTCCTGCAGCAACCGCAATAGATAACGAAGAAACTGATAGTCCTATGATAATTGCAAAACATGCTGCCATTCTCCCTAACACATGAATCAGCCTTTGTTTCTTCACTTTATGGATTTTTGCGTAATCCATTGCCTCACTCAAATATTTATCTTCTATTCCATCTAGTATCTTCTCTTTTATCAATTCATTCATAGAATCCCTCCGATTTCAAATCACCTCTTAGTTTTTCTCTTGTTCTATGCAAATGTACTGTCACATAATTTTTACTCACTCCCAGCATCTTAGCTATCTCCTCAACGGAATAGCAAAACCAATATCGCTGTACGAACATTATCCTGTCCCTATCCTTTATCCTACCTAAAAAGACATTTATCCGATTGCCAATCTCCTTTGCAAGAATTTCACTTTCTACTGTTTCACTTACAGCAAGAAACTCATCCACTTCTTCTAAAATAACATCATAGTAATTGTTTCGTTTCTGCGCAGTGTTTGCACGATATTTTTTTAAAGCAGTATTTTTGACAATACGAAAAACATAAGCAGAAAAAGGATTTGGATTCTGCGGTGGAATTGTATTCCATACCGCCAAGTAAGCATCATTAATACATTCTTCAGCATCCTGCTCATTATGTAAAAATTTATTTGCTAACCGTTTGCATATCTTCCCATACTTCAAATTTAGTTCACGAATTGCATCTTCTGAGCGCTCCAAAAATAGTTTTATGATCAATTGATCTTCCATTCCAAAACCTCCTTTCATTTATACTCTACCGTTTCAAACAAACATATTACATTTTCCATAAAAATAATTTATCTTCTTTTTTCAATAAATACCTCGCGGCAAACACATTCTGTTTCATTATAACATAACACGCCTCCCACTCATTCTATTATTTCATACAATATAAAAGCGGAGTGATTTCGCACTCCACTTTTAACGTTATCTTACACATCTATCTATTCAAAAGGATACCAACATCAGATTTGACTTTGCTCTCCGTCTGGCAAATGCCTTGGAGATTGATGTAAATGAGATATGCTCCGCAAGTCCTTTCTCCGGAGCCATTACAGAAAAAGAAATCTACCCTACCCTTCCGGATGGATTAAATGGTGCCTTGGATTCAAGCAGAATAAAAACATACTTAAAATATTCTCTCTATCCTCTTATGCACCTGTTTGGCAAAAACAGTATGCCGGATGTGGATAATCTGCTTACATCCTTTTATCAGTTGGATGATGAAGCCCGAAAAGAGGTTGTGGAAACGATACAATTTAAGCTGCAGTATCATAGAGATGCAGAGAGGGCAGAACAGGTAAAACAGATTAAGGGATGGTAAAAAAATAGCTCCAGTGAATATGTGTATTCACTGGAGTTTTAAATTATAATACAGGATTTTCCTTAAAATAGATATTCAAATTTGTGTGTCTTTGTAATGAATGCAATTCCTCTCGTATGTATCTCCACGATGCTGGAAAACTTTCCGGAACTCCATTAACAACTTCCATATCAAGAAACTTTATGAATAATGTTTCTTTTCCCATGAATTGTTCATAAAACGCTTGCGAGTATTGTGATTTTAGTTCATCGCTCAGATTAAGTTGGTTATATAACGCATGATCTAAATTACTGGATAAATAGTAACATCTGTACGGTATTCCTTTAATGTTATCACATGTAAGAAGATAATCCATAATTTCTCGTTTATGCTTATTTCTGTCTATTACTTTTTGCGTATTTTTACAAGAAATATTTTCCGTTGAATATACTATTTCCGTACTATCTCCTTGTATAATATTTGAATCGTCAATATATGTGCCATCTGTATCAAAAATTTGTACTATTTGCCAAATATCACTAAGTTTTAGTTTCTTATCCTTCCTATATTTATCGACAAATTTATAAATCTCCTCTTCAACATTACCTTTGTCAATATTTTCATCTGAAGTAATATCACCATGGGTAAACTCAAAATGGATATCATTGTATCTATATATCTTTTTAAATATATTTTCTAAAGCCCTTTTATCTGTGGCTCCTTCAACAATAAAAATAACTGCTTTATCCATACTTAAAGCATCATCTCCTTTGAACACTACTCCATCCACTAACTATTTTTTAATAGTTCCATGAACTCTGCTGAAAATGGAATTTGAACATTAGTTTCTTCCGTATTACCTGCTTTTCTAAACGCATAGCCCATATCTTGAAGGTCTGTATCATCATAAAGTTTCTCTTTTTGACCTCCTAAAACGATAGTCCTTATATAAAAATCTCTACGATTATGCGTCTTTTCTATTCCTTTAAGAGAAATATATCTATTATCTGGATTAATAGTTGAACAAACAATATTCTTCTTATCCAACTTTTCCATTACACGTAAATTATGTGAAGTAAATATTAACTGCCCTTTAGCCTCTTCTGCCAAAACACCTATTAATTCGCCTAACAGATATTCAAAGATTCCAGCATCTAGCTCATCAACAACAAGACATGCTCCCGGATTATTATATAAAGAAATTAAATAATTTAACAAGGAAATAATTCGTTTAATACCTTCAGATTCGTATTTCGTTAAGAATCTCTTTCCATCTCTATTTGAATAGACTTCTACTTGGACAATACTAATTCCGTCTTTATTCTTTTCCTCGTTTGTTTTTACAAGCTCAATTGACAAATTCGGTATAATAGCCTTTAATGCGATATTGATAGCTGCTACAATTTTCTCAAGCTTATTAAAAATCTCTTCTGGAAAATCACCACGACCATTAATGAACAATGGAATACATCCTTGCATAACCTCATTTTCTGATTCAGTATGAACATTCACAGGAATAAAAGCATTTGAATAATTAACACCTAACTGGTTTACTTTTACGACTTGGAATCTCATTCTTGCAAAATCAAATAAAGCCTTTACCACATCCGAAAATGCCATTTCTTCTTCATTTTGGTTTTCAGCTAGCAATGATTTATTTATTACATCATTAAAATACAAAGATACATTTTTTTGTGCACAAAATACTGCAAGATTTTGTACAGAATTAAAGAAACGAATTCTAGATAATGCACTCTCATCTTTCGATACAATACGAGTTGGTGTATTTTCGAGAATAGACTGTGTATCATAATAAGGATTGCAGAATGATACATTTCTCTCTTTCTTCCATGAACCGCCTCTTTGCCAATATATTATATTTTCCGAAAAAATTTGAATCTTCTTTTCCTCTTTATATCGTTTTAACAATAACTCATATCTAGCTTTATACTTTTTCTCCGCACATTCGATATAGAATACTGTAGAGATTTTCATCATCTTATTATCATTAAACATACCCTCATATTCATCATAAGAAATAGTATTTCCACTCATAATATGTTGCAGTATATCAAAAGCTTCAATAATAGCTGTTTTACCCGAGCCATTTTGTCCATATATGCCATTAATATCTGATTCCTTTAATTCTGCTCGGTATTCAGCATTTGAATAATTTACAAATTTAATATCTCCATAATTCACATTTTTGAAATTTTCTAATTCTGTTTCCACTATTCTAACCAAACTTTTTTCATTCATAGCAGACACCCCATTTTGAATAATAATATTTTTTATCTGTTTTTATCGGTCAATTTCATTCTGTGTATTGTATATTTTACACCCATTCCGATAAAATGTCCAGTTTTATTTAATTTTCTCCAAAAATATTTATATGGATTATTATATACTTCTTTTAATCTAAAAATACCATTTTTTTATATCCAAATTATCAAGTTTTTGCTCATAATAACAAAACTTTTCTAGCTTGGCACCGTTTTGGCACCGCCAACCCTATTTTTCGCTATTCCATCCACCTTTTTCAAGACGCAAAAAGGGCTTCCCGATTTCTCGGAAAGCCCCATAAAATCTAGCTTTTTAGAGACACTATCAAAGATTACTCAATGATAGTAGCAACTCTACCAGAACCTACTGTACGTCCACCTTCACGTTTTATTCATAGGGCAAGTAGCGTATTAAACCATTGTATTTTAGGCGTTTTCATAATCGTAATAATATGATTTTCGCCATATTATTTATATTTTTTGAGATAAAAGGTATCATACGGGTATCACAAGTAATTTTTAATCCTTAATCAGCCTATATTTCAGTCTCTTCACCAAAACATATTGCAGGAATCCTAAATTCAAATCCCGCATACGGCACCACTTGATGAGTAATCGTAGCTTCCTTAGGAATCGGTATTTCATACTGATGGTTACGTATCATATGGGATACGGTATTAAGTGAATATTTCGATAGCAATTCTTCCATCCTTTTTAAATCAATAACCGGTACATATTTATTTTGTGTTCTTATACTAAAGTATCATTACGCAAGGTTTCTGCCATATCGGATTTTAAGATTTTCTTGCCACCGATATAATAAGCCAATCCAACAAATACAAATATTGCTACTATAAATAATATAATCTCCAAAATAGGAGCTTCCACCAAAAACTCCATCGGATCCAAATAGCTTGAAGTTATCATGAAGCCAACAAACACAATGGTTAATGGCAATGTAATTAACAATGGACGACCTGCAATAACTAAGGCTTCTATGCTGAACATTTTTCGAATATTCGCCTCAGTCATACCAATGGACATATACTGGAAAAACTCACGCTTTCTCTGCTGAATAAATCCTAATGTATTAGAGAACACATTAGCAATACCAATGGTTGCAAGCAGAATACAGAAAGCACCGACAATCATCATGTATCCATCCATCATTTCATCGTTTGAAACCTTCTCCTGAATACGGTTTTCACTTTCTATCACATATTCCTTGCTAATCAAGTTCACTACGTAAGCGTCTAATGCATTCGAATCCGCAAGGGACAATTCAGCATCTGCTAATACTCTGACATAAGTATCTGCTTCTGCATTACCGATTGTTCCTGAAATATTTTCCCACATAGATAATGAAATAAACTGTACCAAAGCATAGTTGTCATACTCTTCTCTGAGCACCGGAACCTCCTGCGTATAGGCAAGTACTCCTATTTCAACTGATGCTTCTGCATTATCCCTATTCTGGACACTAATTACATTCTGACTTTCGGTTACAAATGGAATATACTGCTTATATCGGAAATTGCTATTGATACTATCCCAAATGCGATTCAGCACGATTGCACCATCAAGGTTAGGTGTTACACCAATCTGGCTACAGTATTCTTCAAAACTCTTATCGTCCATAATCACAAGAGGAACTTTTACTAAATATCCATTCTCCACACTTGTTACGGAACTTCCGGCAACCGTTCCCAGACCTCCTAAAGCCTTTACCTCATCGCTCTGCAGGTCGTTTGGAATCAGACTAACTGCTACTGCTTTTTGGTATACTGTACAATTTCCTAACCCTTGATTTGCCTGCAAATCTTCTGTCATTTCAAATTCAGAGATATCCGTGTTCTTTACCGTCACCATGACATCCCACACATCCTGGTATCTCTCAAAATAAGTATGATTTGTACTGATACCAGAAAGCGTAAAGAAACACAGCATTATGGTAAATGCCAAGAAGGAAAGGGTCAAAGAACGTGTAGCTGTTCTTAACGCTTTCTTTTGTGCCTTCAATGCATTTCCTGCAAGTTCACCTTCAATCCCAAACAGTAATGATAAGATGCGGGATTTCTTTTTCTTCTTTAACTGTAAGCCACCTATATTCTTGATGGCTTCTATCGGTGTTACCTTACTTAATTTCTTAGCAGGAATATATGCCGAGAAAAGGACGGTCACAAACGCAGACAACAAAGTAACCACCAACACAAGGGGATGGTACTGGAAAACGGCTGTATATCTTCCTGCCACATCAGCGGCTACTACATTTGTTGCCGCTACAACACCAGCACTGACAGCAATGCCAAGCACCGTTCCTACAACAATGGATACAGAACTAAGTGCCAAAGCCTCCTGTAATAAACAGGTACGAATCTGGCTTGGTGTTGCTCCAACACTTGAAAAGATACCAAACTGGTGTATTCTTGCGTTCATAGACACCGCAAATGCATTATGGATAATCATAATCAAAGAAATAGAAACGATTACCACAATAAATATATAGAACAACAGCAACAATGGTGGTGTCGCATCATTCGGATCATGTATCAGATAATTTGCCAAAAGAACTGTATGACAAGATACGGCACTTGCATCCAATCCCATCTGCTCTGCTATAAGTGGCATATCTTCATAAGCTGTCTTTGGATTATGAAAAACGATGTCCACGGTTACCATCTGTTCATCTGATAAATCATTGTTGATGATAGCACTCTCTACATTAGGGAAATTCTGTATCTTGCTTATTTCCATCACATCAGCAAAAGCTGTTATTCTACCATGCCAATTACCTTCCGCTGCAATGATGCCATCCGTTTCGTATGTCCATAAATTGAAAAACAACGTACATATCAAAGATAAAAACAAGGTAGCAATCAAAGAGGCTGTAATAACCGATATGCTCGATGCCCTATTGCTTTTTATATAACTTGATGAATAATCTTTCCACATAACCACTACCTCCGCTTCTGGTCGCTTACAATACGTCCGTCTTCTATCGTGATAATGCGGTCTGCTTCCAACGCAATTTTCTCATCATGAGTAATCAATACAATAGTCTGCTCTAAGTTGCGGTTAGAGATTTTCAGCATCTCTATAATTTCTTTTGAATTCTTCTGGTCTAAGTTTCCGGTTGGTTCATCTGCAAGTAAAATAGCCGGACGATAAATCAAAGCTCTGGCAATGGCTACTCTCTGCTGCTGTCCACCGGATAACTGACTTGGCATTGCCTCCAACTTATCCGCAATTCCAAGCTGGCTTACTACCTGTTCAAAATACTCTTCATTCACTTTTCTCTTGTCTAATAAAAGTGGCATAAGGATATTTTTTCTTACGGTAAGAGTTGGAATTAAGTTATAAAACTGATACACAAGTCCAACTTTTCTACGGCGGAAAATAGCAGATTCTGTCGGATTTAACTTAGAAATATCCTCCCCGTCAACTAATACTTTTCCTGCAGTAGGCTTATCTACACTTCCGAGAACATGCAACAATGTTGACTTACCGGAACCGGATGCTCCCACAATAGCAACGAACTCTCCCTTTTCTACAGATAAATCGATCCCATCTAATGCAGTTACCAAATTTTCCTTAGAGCCATAGACTTTTCTGACTCCTTCGCATTTTAATATTTCCATACGATTGCTCCTTCCTGTTTTGAACTGATATCCCCAGTTTGGCTCAATTATAACAGGGCAAAGTGACAACTTAGTGACTGTACACTCTTATTTCAAAACAAGCTCCACTCTTTTGCATATTCCGGGCAGTAATATTTCCATTCTGCATTTCAAAAATAGAACGGGCAAGGGACAATCCTATTCCAATTCCTTTCTCGCTTGTTTCCTTTCCTTTATAAAAACGCTCAAACAGGTGCGGAATGTCCTCTTCCTTAAAGCCTTTTCCTTCATCCCATATCAGGATTTCCGTATAAAGAGGATTCGCAGAATAGTCACAATGTATGACACTTCCGGGAGCAGAATGTTCAATACAATTTTTGATTACATTGATGAAAGCCTCCATCGTCCACTCCATATCACCATCTATTTCAATACAACCCTTATCCGGAATTTCCACTGTAACTGCACTTTCTACTAACAGTTCATTTAAATTTTCTGCAGCAAGAGTTAATGCTGTATAGACATCCACCTTAGAACATTCCAACTGTAATACACCTGCATCAATCTTAGAAAGCGTTAATAAAGCCTCTTCCAACCAAGTAAGGCTTTCCAACTGGCTTTCCATCTGCTGTACATAGATTGCAAAATCTGATTTTTTCGAAAGCTGCAATGCAAGAGATAACGTGGTAATTTTGGTCTTTAACTGATGAGCAATATTAGCCAAATTATCAGCATAGTTTTCTTTCGTTTTGACTGCTGTATCTCTTGTCTGCCGAAGCGTAGTTACAGTCTTATATATTTCATCTTCTAATTGTGAAAAGGTATCTTCCTTGGACTGAATAATCCTATCAAACTTACCGATATTCACGCATTCCAGATAATCCGTTAATTCCTCAATCCTTCTACGGTTATACCTGTCTGTATGCCAGTAAAAAATCATGAAACTTACTACTATCAGCAGGAACACCATAAGAGTAAGAAAAATAAAACCCGACTGAAAACCACCATCAAAGTCACTGATTCTGTATCCGTATTTTAATAGAAACTCTTCTCCCTTTTCTCCTTGATTAGCACCTTCGGAATATTCTTTCAAAGACGAAAGCACTTCCTCTTCTGCTTCCTGATGAGATTCGATAATTGTCTGGCACAGATTTGAAATGTGCTGAAAGGATAGCTGCCGATAATGATTTATCCCATAAACCAATATGCCAACCATACCAATAAGACATATCAATATCGGTATTAGCACTTTTATTCTATTTTTACTGGTCTGTGTCATACGGTATCCTCCATTCGATAGCCAAAACTACGTATGGTTTTTAAGCAGTTCGGATTATGTAGCTTTTCTCTTAATCGTTTCATGGTAACGGTTAATGTGTTGTCATTTACATAGTTTCCGGTGTTATCCCATATTTGTTCCAGTAGTTGCTTTCTTGTTATCGTTTTCCCCTTATTCTCTATAAGGTTCAAGAGCAATTGATACTCCGGAGAACTCAACACCACTTCTTCCTGCTTATAAAAAACTGATAGTTTGTCTTTATCCAAAGTAATCTCATCACAAAACAATCTATGTTCTTCTTTCTTTGTAGACCTCCGCAGAATTGCAAGAATACGGGAATTTAAAACTTCCAACGAAAACGGCTTAACCACATAATCGTCTGCTCCGTTTTGAAAACCGGAAACAACATAATGATTGTCTGAACGGGCAGTCAAAAAGATAATAGGTAGGTCTTCCCACTTGGAACGTATCCACCGACACAAATCATCTCCCTGTCCATCCGGCATATTCCAATCAATTAAAACAATCGCAGGAGTAAACTTAAGCATTGTCTTTTTTGCTTCTTCAATCATCGGAAAAACCGTAACTTTATAGTTTAACTGTTCAAAGTATTCTTTGACAGCCTGTGCTATGCTCACATCATCTTCAATATAAAAAATTTCAAGTGGGTTGCTCATTTTTCCTTCCTCCGTTTATCAATAGGCTTTTCAGCATTCTGAGGAATTAACCACATATATCCAAGTTTTGAAACGCCTGGCACACGGCCTTGGCTACAAAGTATCTGTACCCGTCTCTCTGATATTCCCCATTTTTTTGCCGCTTCAGGAGCTGATATATATTCCATCTCTTACCCATCCCTTCGATTTATACTTACATATAATTATATACGGACACCCGAACAATAGCAATGTATATACTCTTCTCATGAGCTTCTCATGAGTGATTCCTCAATTTCTAATATTGATTTGAAGGCCTTCACTAATAATACAATTACACAAATGCTAAAAGGTTACAAAAATTATTTAAAAAAATGCAAAAAACACGCCCGGAAGTGGTATCATGCCACCCCGGATGCTTGGTTTATGCATTATCACACAACTTTCTTTATTTTACATCCTGAATATAAATCATTAATTCCTTCAATGCCTCTTGTATCTCTATGATATGATCAATAATCTCCTCTTTAGGTAAAATCTTTAATTCTCTTATTCTTGCCGCAATATGAACTGTCTGATATGTGTTTACAGGCCTATATTGATTCATTTGATTATTTACAAAATATCCGCCATCTTCTTTCTCGTAAAATAAATAATCCATACTTACATTCCAATTTTTACATAATTGTATAAAATATCCTTCTCCAATCTGGCGTCTCCCATGAATCATATCTCGATAAGATGACACTTCTATACATAATAGTTCTGCTACATCCTTATCAACAAGATCTAATGAACGCTGTACAGTTCTTATCCTTAGTCCTATTGCCTCATACTCTCTTTTATCCATTTTCACCAACTCCTTTATTTATATTTCATTCTGAAATATAAATAAAAGAGCGAACAAAAGGTATCATTTTGGTATCACAGGAATATAAATCTATTACATAATAGAAAAAGGCTCTAAGAGGAAAACCTCTGAAAGCCTTGATAAATCAGTACTTATAACAATTACTCGATGATTGTAGCAACTCTACCAGAACCTACTGTTCTACCACCTTCTCTATTTTAGCATTACATATAAAAATGTGATAAACATTGATTTTATGCCTTTTCTATAATTATGATATTACATCTTTCATCATATTATTTAAGTTATTTTATAGAAAAGGTATCAAAGTGGTATCACAGATACATGTTGCGTTTAATATAACATATATCGTTTCTCACTTTTACTATTTATCATTTTGATGCTTATCCTTAACTTTCGAAGCTTCTTTTTTTGTAGATACTCCTGTTATTAATTCTATTTCATCTTTATATGGCATCCTTGGTGCATATAAAGATATATATGCATTGCCAATTGCTCCTTTAAAAAATATCATTTTAGGATTTCCTGTACTACCAAAGGATAAAATATGTTTTTTTGAGATACCAGGATATGGATCTATATAATAAATTTCTTCAATACCTAATTGATATGCTTTTTTCGAACACAATTCACAAGGACTTGCAGTAGTAAACAATTTTCCTCCTTGTATCTTTGCTCCACCATACTTTGCAATTTGCAAAAAAGCATTTTCCTCAGCATGAAGTGCTCGCGTATGTACTTGATTCTTTTCGCCTATTAATCCAGTATAGACATCCTTAAAGCAATATGCATAGCACTTACCGGATTTCTTCTTCTTAATATTCTCATCTTTAAGCAAATCATCAATATTTCTCATCGTTTCATCAAAAAAATCGTCTTCTAATTCAAACTCGCTAAATGATTCTTGATCCTTATTTCGACAATAATCTTCAACACAACGCAAGTTGCATGGAACCTGACCTTTAGGAACATCATTCCATCCTACTGCACGCACTGAGAAATCGTTTCCAGTTACAACCGCGCCAACTTGTCTTGATAAACAGCCTGAATTATATTTTGCATTAAAAGCTAATTGCATACACCTTTCCAAATGCGTTGGAGCAATTAGGCCTGGTTGCAGTATTAAAGCGATATACTTTAAGAGCTGCTCTGTCAGTTCATAGTATTTATGATTCAATACATTAGGATTGTACAAATACACATCTGATATTTCTAAACATGCAGACACATTTTGATGAAAGAAAACGCTATTATCATCAGGATATTCTATACTATCTAAACTCAGTAATTCTTTTCTGTTTAATCCTAGACGATTCTGTCGAAAACTATCTTCTGTATTAATTGCAAATGAGTAAAACGCCCTATATCTATCCCTGAAATAATTAATCTCGTGTGAATTTCTTAATGCATCAATACATATTCGGGTACATTCAAATCCATTGCTAGCAATTTCTTCCTTTCTATTAATTAGCTTTACAACGCAATTTATTCTTTCTGCCAAAGTAATTTCCATTCCAGGTGATTCTTCAGACATATCATATTGTCCGGAACTTCTTATATTATTGCCAATAGACTGCATAAAATATGTATATAAATTATAAACTTTTGTTTCTTTGTTATTGTCATCTTTATCACTTTCTATTTTTTCAACTGTTGTCTCTCTTAAAATAGTACTAAATCTATTTTTGATTTCCACTAAATCAACGGTGAAATACTTAATAATATCGTCAAGCTCAGTAGGCACATCTTTATCAAGTGATTTCATAAAATTTACATTCTTATCATTCATTTTTTCTATCCATGTTTTAGCCTTAGAATCAATAACATCATTCTCTATTTTCTTTAATTCAAAATCTTCTTCAAGTTTTTCTTTTCTTAAAACCTCAACTATTTTTTTCTTTAGAATTTCTATTTCTTTTATATTGATCTCATTTTTAAGAGAATCAATATAATCAAATAGACGTTTATATGTATCTTGCATGATAAAAGAAAAAATAATTGAACTAGCCTCAATTATTACAAACGGTTTCTACATATCGCCTTCCTTCATAAATCGATAAATCAAGCTATACTTTCGTTCATCAGAATTGTTATAATCACATGTTTTATAAGACCTCAAATCCAAATCTTTAATATTCGATTTTGCTAAAATTTTTGACACCGTAGTACATCCAGCGCCAGTCCTTCCTGTTAATCCAATGAGTATAAATTTCTCTCTTTGACTATATATACTTTTTACTGATTCAGCTTTATCATTCATAGATTTCATTTTTGCTTGTTCCTCCATTTAATACTTTTTTCGTTGATTTCTCCAACAAGCTTATAAACTGTAGTACACGGACACATCTGTGATGGTATTTTATACCCATTTTCAATACACTGTGTATGCTTTTGCTCTGCTAACTTTAACGCCTTTTCTTCATCGCCTGTTTGAATAAGCTTTTTGTACAGACTTTCGTCTGCTTTATCATATTCAACGCCTGTCTTCGATTTATATATGTCTGCGAAATTACTACAGCACTTCCATGATTCTGGAATATTAGGCATAGTACCATAATATGCGTGCATCCATATTTCAAAGCATGGATTCGACCAGCCTACATTGATGCCTTTTCGCTCAGCCTCTGTGATTATTTGATCGAAATTTTTAACTTGATCACGATCAAATACAATCCATGGTATACGATATTGTGGATCGTATGATGCAAATTCAATACACTTCTCAATCAGATCCGCAGTTTTTGTTTCTACAACTTTAATTACCAATTTTTCCCAAATACTTTCTGGTAATTCCTTATGAAGACCATCAAAATAACAACGCTCAGTTCCTTCGGTATCTGTAACAACAATATAATAACCCAACTCTGGAACTCTCATATTCTTACGCTGTTCTCTGGTTTTACGCTCTCCTTTTCTATCTTTCTTTGCCATATCTATTCCTCCCCTAAAATATCGATAGTCTTAAGAGTAGGAATTGCTCCATATTTACCTAAAAGATAGTTCTTCTCATAGCTTTCATCCTTACGGATCTTGCTGCCATCTTCATCAACAAAATCCGCTAAAGAATATAATGTTGAAAGTCCATTTGAATCTTTTTCAGTAAACCAAATCTCATCTCGGCGCAATAGTTGATTTGAAAGTTGCCAAGTATCATGTGTTGTAAAAATAAGTTGCGCATGATTTACATTTACCGCAGGATTCAAAAAAATTAATATAAAATTTCTTACAAGTAATGGATGTAGTCTTGCATTCAATTCGTCTATGAAATAAATACTTCCCTTCTGTAACACTTCCTGTAATTCGGGATATAACGCAAACATTTTTAATGTACCTGCAGATTCCATTCCTAAAGGTATTTCTGCTACTTCATCAGAATCTATCTTTTTATGAATTGAATTTATCTTAAATGTTGGTTCTTTAGAATCACCCTCTGCTGGAACTTCTTCAACATTAAACCCTTTTATATTTTCATCAAATGATGCAAAATATTGAACTACTTTTTGCTGAATATTTTTATCTTCCACAAATCCTTCTGGCAATCTTCTTGATAAAAAGAAATTTGTAAATGCATCTCCAAAATCGGCAAATTCATTCGCAAGGAACCAATCTCTAACTAACTTACATTTTTCAATTTTCAATTTTGCTCCAAGTGATGCTATTAGCACCTGCTTATCTAGAGCAACCTCTATATTATTCTTTGCTGTTTTAGGTAATCCTGACAAATCCAGCTCATTATCTGTAACAGACCTGTAAAATATAGTTGTATATGATCTGGCTGACTTCGCTTTATAATTTAGCCACTCTTCAGTTACGCCTTCCTTGCCAATGCAAAAACCATAATTATAACTTTTTTCTGTTTTATCCCCAGGGACTGTGAAATACACTTCAAAACTCGATTCGGCATCCTCTGATACGCTGTCAAACAAGAATGGAGTAGGACGATTCTCATTAAATTTCTTAGGATCATCTCCATAATGCAAAGAATCAACAACGTACATTGCCATGTATTCAAAAGCACTATATACATTCGACTTACCACTTGCATTTGCACCATATATCGCTGCAACTGGAAGTATTTTTTCGCTACCAACACTAATAACTCTATTGTTAAATTCAGACATTTTAGTTGCAGACAAATCTAATGTCGCATCATCTCTAAATGATTTGAAATTTTTAAAATTAAATTGAATCAGCATATCTATATCCTCTCTTTCAATAGTAGTATATGCCATAATCGCAAAAATATCAACACATAGATGTGATTTTTTCTCACTTGAGTGTTGATATTTGTCCAAAAAGCAATTTTACTATTTCTTTAAACTTATTTTTACAATGCTACCTCCTGCTTCTTTCCCTTCACCTTGAACAATTTACGTTTCCGCTCTTCCTGTTCAACAGCTCTGGCAAATTCTGGATTTCGTTCCATAACACTATCATATATATCTAGCTGACTTTTTAATTCTTCATTTTCTTTAATGAATTGACTTTTACCACGTATAGATAAAACCTCTTTCTTTCCAGCGGCAATAATTTCATCAGCTTCATCCTTAGCATCTGATATTATTTTATCTTTTTTATCAATAATACTTTCTGCTTCCTTTACTTTCTCTATGGCTGTAGATGCTCTTAATGATTTATTTTCTTGTTCCATTCTAAAATAGTTTTTAATTATTTTTTTTAGGACTTCCCATAACTCCAGTGGTACCAATTTACTTTTATGTCCAGTTAATGATTTATGATCCAATACTTCCTTATTAATCTGATCAAATAATTCTCTTTCTGACTTTGGCTTCTTATCCCAGGATGATAATGAAGCTCTTTTATCTTCAATCAATTTAATATCTGATTTTTCTTGTTCCAGCTTTTCATCTAATTCTGAAAGTTCTGTGTTCTTCTGCGCAATCTCATTATCAATGGCTGCCTTTTCCATCTTTGCTTCTTTGGTAACAGCCTTTGC
Organism: uncultured Lachnospiraceae bacterium; assembly: GCA_902767135.1. Lineage (GTDB taxonomy): Bacteria > Bacillota > Clostridia > Lachnospirales > Lachnospiraceae > RUG11237. The sequence continues at coordinate 31,436 of CACXGE010000144.1, forward strand.
CCTCATTGCATCAGCCCATCCTCGTTTTTCCACATGCACCCTATCATCTTTCGTAGTTTCTGCCACTGGAACACTATGCTCCTGCATAACAGCCTTTAGGTTTTCTCTAAATAAATCTTGCAATTTCATCTGCGGCGTCCTACAAGGTACCAACTCACTTGCCATTTTTCTATTATCAAGCTGTTCTTTAGTAAGTTTCGATTTTGGAAGTTGTTTTCCCTTCTCATCTACATAATCAGAATCATGATAGTCTATGCCAAACTTTTCCATCATAAGCCTGGTTCTCTCTTCTGCCAGGTCCTCTAAACGATCCTGAAATAATCCCATTTCTTCAAGTGCCTTTGTAAGTCCTGGTTGCATTGATAAACCTCTTTTATAATTATGCGCTACTGGAACATAATCTACATGTGCATGAATTCCTTTTAACACTTCATCATCATGAATATATAATCCAATTATTTCAATACAACACCATTGCTTTTGATTACCATTTTCATCCAATATAGGATTTCCATCTTTATCAACTGCCGGAATTAAAAAATTTGCTTTCGTCCTCTCAACTGCCTCAAGAATCATTTCCTCTGCCAGTAAAGGATCTAGCCTCTCCTGATCAAAATTATCATCGGCATGACTATTTACTGTTTCGATATTTCCAATCTGTAAAATTGTCTCATAGCATGGCTGCATCATTTCAAAGCCACCTTTATTACCTTTAACTGACTTTCTTTTTTTACTTTCATCAAGCTGGCTTTTTATATGCTCATAATAATCAGGAATCTCTCTGCCAGGATGCTTAACATCTGCTCTTTTCTTCGCATTATATTCTTCCAATGCATCTGAAAAAATTCTATTTATTGCATCTGCCTCTGGTTCATGAACAATAATTTTGTAATATCCACCAGGTATAACACCTTCTTGATTTACATGATATTTCAAATATTCCGCATCCCTTGCATTATGTTCCTGTGCTACTTTACCACTATTACCATTATGTACACTTACTGTCTGTGCCATCATAAATATCACCTACCTTAACTAATATCATTATTCTCTTTAATCGTCCTATTATCTTAATTGTGTGCATCCTCTCATGTGCGCCTTCACTTGACTAAAGACCGGTTAATGATTGTAAAAAACACAATCATTACTGCTACGCAGCCCACATACAGATTTGCTAATTATATGATTTCTTATGCAAATCTGATGTACCGGCCTTAAGTCCAGCTCAGTTGCACAGGCAGCTTTGCTGCCTTATACCAAGTGGTGCCCACTTGTTATAACTCACTATCAGTAATGGGGAACCCCATTACCCCGTTCGCCCTGCCGGGAGCCTCTTCCGAGGGACTCCTATGCGGAGAGCACATCTCAGAATCATTCACTGGATGTTTCTGAGATGAAAAACGCAGCTTATACTATAAAACCTGTACAAGCTGCGTTTATGCGACGCCATATATATCATTCAATTGGATATCCATATGTCCATAATAGATATCCAAAATATTATCTTGATATCCATTCGGATATCCGCTAATATTACATGCCGTCGCACATGCCACTGACAAAACTCATCAAATTCATATCAATTGATTCGTCAGTGTCATGCGGCTGTTCCGGTTCAACTAACTTTTCACTCGTCTCAGCCTTGATAGAGCATTCAGATAATGTCTTATCAAAATACCCCTGGATGCTCTTTATAATATCCTCTTTGACTATGTGCATTTCACCTATCAACACATCAACATTTTCATTAGTCAACTGTACTGATTTATTCTGCTCCCCAGAGTTCTCTGCTATCGCTAACTGCTCCAACTTTTCAATCAGTTCAGCTATACAATCAGCATAAGATAATCCATCTTCTTTGCACTTATTTAAGTAACTCCATGCTTTTATATGTGCTTCATTATCCTTACGAAATTTAACACATGCAGTATTGTAACTGGCCCTCATAGGCTAAGCTCCCATATTCAGCATCTGTTTAGCAAACTTTTCGTAACCCTTTGCATTGATATGAATATCTTCGTTAATTATCACATTACTGTTTTCTGATATATTAGAGAAGTTTTTCAAAATACATCCACCGCCACCAATGATGTATAATTTCATATAACTGTCATCATATCCGTAAGCCCTTACTCGTCTTAAAATTTCATTAGCGTATTCTTCGGTCACTTTTTTCGTTATCAGTGCAATTTTATCTTCATCATTTTCAGAACATCCAGCTTTAATAATGCTTTCAATACGTCTTTCATCAACTGTTCTTCCAAGCGTTTTACTTACTGCCTTTTTAACATTATTTACACACTGTGCAACTCCATATTCTTCAGTAACTAATGATGATTCAATAGGCTTTCCATCCTGGAATAATGCCAGGTCCATCGTTCCATTTCCAATATCTACAAGAACAATGTCACCTTTTATTTCTCCCATCAAAGCCATAGCTGAAAGCCCCTGGGGAAATACCAATACATTACTTATATGAAGCTTGAATGTATGTCCCTTATATTCAAACACCGGATCTGGATTTTGCATCAAATATTCCTTGTATGCTTTACCCTGAGCCTTAAGGAAATTAAGTGGTAAACCTTCTGCAAGTATTACATTAGCTTCATAAAAACCCATGTGCATCATTTCTTCCGCTATGGAAGATAAGCCCATAATATAGAATGAATTATCGCTGGTTTTATCATCCCTATATGTTAAGTGCTTTTCTCCGATAACATATGACTTCCCATCCATTACCAGCACATTTGTGCTGGCAATGGCTTCACCTGATAGAGGTTCAACTCCTGTAGTAATACATGTATGTACTGTTTTGTGATTTCCATTTCCCTGATCCTGGGCGATAATTATTGGTTTATAATCTTTTATTTCTTTCATCTGTAATAGCCTCCTACGCAATAGCAGCTGCAAGTTCTGCCATATTTTTCTTATATATCTGGTCTCGAATCGATTCCTCAGGAAAAGCCAAAGTAAGGCTCCTTTCCTTAATTCGATTGGTAATTCTGTCATCATATTTAAGATTTTCAAGTCCTATATTACTTGTGAAAATTGTGATTAAATTAGCAATATACCTATTATTTATCACCTGATAAAATCTTTCCATTAACCAAGCTTTGGCCTCTTCAATTCCAAAGTCATCAATAATTAGCACCTCGGTTTTTGATAAGTCCAGTAGCAACTGATGTTCTGTTACTTCATAATCCTTGTCCCATGTTGCCTTGATTTCATCAATAAGCTGTATAGATGTTGTAAACTTCACAGTGACATCCCTTTTTGTCATTAACTCATTTGCGATAGAAGTAGCAAGTCTCGTCTTGCCACTCCCCTTTGTATATGAATAGAAATACAATCCCTGTCCACGCTTTTTCATTTCATCAAAATGATCTAACCAATAATTAACCGCCTTTACATTCGTCTGTATTATTCTTTCTGATCTTTCATCCTGATATATATCAGTTTTGAATGTGTCTAATGTCATCTCCTTAAATGATTCTGGAATATCTGCAAATTTTAATCGCCTTGCCATTGCCTGTTTTTTTAGTAAGCCACATTCACAATCATCAACATATGAATATCCATCTTTATCGAAAAATACTCTACCTGTATCTTTACAAATAGGGCATTTATAGTCTGTAGAGCCTTTGCTCTTCATCTGTCCAATCTCTGCCATGCAATTTTTCCTCACTTTCTTTACATCTATTATTATTTAATCTGTTATTATTTAATTCTTTATTATTATATTGTGGTTGATTTGCCGGATTCGGTTTACCCGTTTTCGGTTTTACCGTATCCGGTTTGGCCGTATACGGTTTTTCAGTACACGGTATATTCGATTCAGGGCATATTTCTATAATACTTCTTCCAAATTTCCCGTTATCATCGCGATCCTGATATTCTACAAGATAACCTTTTTCTTTTAAAATTTTGATGCTAGTATGAATTGAATCGCGTCCTTCACTTGTTATTTTCATCAATCCCTTAACATTAAAATTCCACCCTTCAGGAAATGATAATATTGTTGCAATCAATCCACGTTCTCTTAGTTTTAATGATTCATCTGTCAAAAAAGCCTTAGGTACAATAACAAAATTACCTTCAAACTTATTTTTTAAGATTGTTGCCATTGGCTTCCTCCCTTCTTACATTATTTCTGTTGCTTTGTAATAAGGGCCTTGCTATACTGAAATTGCACATATCGCTGTGAGCAAAGCCCTGTCTTTCTTACTGCGGTAATCCGTCCTTGGTGTTGGTAGCATCAGGGACGTTTTCATTTTCTTCCATAAACATTCGATCCATCATATCTGTTACTTTCTTCTGCTCACTTGGATACAGATGTCCATATGTATTAAGTGTTACTTTAATATCCTTATGACCAAGACGCTCCTTAATTACCATTGGTGGAACGCCCTGTTTAATAAGGTAAGCGCAGGAACTGTGTCTAATAGAATGCGTTGCAATCTTTTTTACTCCTGCCTTTACAATATGTCTGTCCATCATTGTTTCAACTGCTCTTGCACTTACCGGAAATAAGAGTTCACCTTCTGGAAATTCATATAATGATTCATAAAACTCAACAATCTCATCGCAAAGGAATTTAGGAATATCAACAATTCTGATTGACTCTTCCGTCTTGGGTGTTGTTATTACATCCTCACCCTTAACTCGATATGCTGTTTTTGTAATATGTAATTTCTGATTTTCCAAATCAATATCCTTTTTTGTAAGTGCTAGCATTTCGCCTTCTCTACATCCTGTCCAAAATAGAATTTCAAACATTACAAACCCACGTGTACCTTTATCAAATGTACTGATAAACTGCTTATATTCATCAAGTGTCCAAAATTCTAATCTGCGAACATCTGACTTTCCAATTTTCTTAACCTTTCTGCAAGGATTATTTGCAAGGTTATAAATCTTCTGTGCATGGATGAAAACTGCTGTTACCTGGTTCTGAAGCATTCTCATATAACTTTCTGAATAATTCTTTGAACGAATCTCATTCTGCCAAGCTATAATATCCGATGGAGTTACTTCATTCATTTTCTTCTTTCCTAAATACGGAAGCACATGTCTTTCAATCATGTAGCGCTTATTATTTTTCGTTCTTTCTTTAAGCTCCGCTTCCTTATCTTTTAAGTAGACCTCTACAAAGTCCTCCACCAACATATCCATATTGGCATCAGCTGTTAATTTGAATTTTGCTTCAAACTCTTGGGCTTCTTTCTTTGTAGCAAAGCCCCTTTTCATCTTTCTTTGGGATTTACCTGTCCAGTCTTTATAATGAAAAGAGCTAGTCCAAGTCCCCCTTTCATTATCTTTGTATGCTGGCATCGTTTATCCTCCCTTAGGCCATTTTTAATTCAGAATTCACATTATAAAATTTTTTATCCCAGAATGCCCTAGGGATCTTGCCGGCTACAACGATAAAGCCTTTTGCCTCAAGCTCATCATTAAGTTCTCTGACAATCTTGTATGCATGGCTCTTACTAATACCAAGCGCCTGTGCTACATCATTTGCAGTCATCATATAGTCACTTCTCATATGCCTTTCTCCTTTCTATTAGAATTTTGATATTTTATTAAATATCTGATATCGTGATTATATTATTAAGTTTTTAATATGTCAATAAAAAATATTAGGTTTTTAATATATTATTATTTTTCTTTGATTTCTACACGTAATGTGATATTATTATCTATATTTAGAGATTTTATTAAGAATCATATAGTGAGGAGTATATAAAAAAATGAGAATAAGTCATTATTTAGAACTTGATAAGAAAATGAAAAATTTGAGAGTTGCTTCAGGAATGTCGCAAAAGGATATGGCTGCTAAACTCGATTTATCTGTACCATCTTATTCTAACTATGAGAATGGTTATAGTGAGCCTCCAATGGAAATACTTCAGAAATTTTGTGAGATATTAAATGTAAGTGTTAGCGATCTATTTGGATTCAATGTTCCGGCAAATACCCAAACAAACCTTAAAACATATTCAGATATACTAAGATTAATTATTTCATTAAAAAAAGCTGGCCTTAATGTTGACTGTTCAGTTACACCAAACAAAGAAACTAGACGCCTTAGAGCAGATATTATCATAGAGAATCCACAAATGTCTGCTATGTTGTCAAAGTGGAATGAACTAAACGATGATTTAGAAAAGGATAAGATTGATAGTGATGAGTACAATATATGGCTTGAAGATCTTATGAGTTCATTCAATATTCCTATAGAAATAATCTAATTATATGGTATCACTGATACCACATTAATAAAAAAGTTCCGAAAAAAGGTATCAAAAAGGTATCACAAAGCAATTTGTGATATCTTTTTTTATTTCTAAAACGTAAAAAAGGCTCCCGAGGAAAACCTCGGAAGCCTTGTAAATACTAGCTTTGTGAACAATCACTCGAAATTACTCGATGATTGTTGCAACTCTACCAGAACCTACTGTACGTCCACCTTCACGGATTGCGAATGTAAGACCCTGTTCCATAGCTACTGGATGGATAAGTTCGATAGACATTTCTACGTTATCTCCAGGCATACACATTTCTACACCGTCTGGTAAGTTACATACACCTGTTACGTCTGTTGTTCTGAAATAGAACTGTGGACGATAGTTGTTGAAGAATGGAGTATGACGTCCACCTTCATCCTTTGTTAATACG
>CACXGE010000145.1 GCA_902767135.1 uncultured Lachnospiraceae bacterium
CACATAAACTGCACTTCAAGCATGCATTCATCAACCTTACTGAGGGTACAAGATGTATGTTTAATTGGAGATTGTAATACAGCTTAATCTGCTTTATACAATCCTTATTGTGTTTTACACCTAAAACTTATTCTGTAAAGTAGGAATCAAATTACCACATATTTATACAGTTTAGATAAACATTGTGAAATCAATTTATCATAACAATGTTTAAATAATAAGAAACTGGCGTCCTCAACATCTTGGAAATCCTAACTGTTTTACGCCACATGACCACATAAATATTATGTGTTAAGCCAAGGACAACTCCACATTAGGATATTTTATATTGAGTTTTTTATGAAAATACAGAAAGAGTCCGTGCTTGGACTCTCTCTGTTATATTAAGGTAAGTTCAATACCATGATCCTTAAACTCTATAAGCTTTATTGCATCTTTTTCAGAATATTGCTCTTCAGTAGTACGCTCATAGTCACAATGTTCAGTTTGTACTGGTGACCATTCATTCGGACCTAGTATGATAAAGCTGCTATATTCTTTAGGCACAAAATATGGGCCTCCAAAATATTTGAACTTCACTTCTTGTTTCTTAAGATCAATTTCAATGTCCTTGATACTGAAGCAAGTGTGCCATTTTTCCTTAATTTTGGAAATAACAGCATCCATATCCACTATTTTAGCATCTACAATAACAGGATTAAGTAGCTTTTCAAGTGCATGTGGAGAATAAAGGATTACCAATCTATCAAGCAGAATGTGCAGTCCTTCATTATATACAAGTTCTTTAAGTTTATCTTTCATATTGTTAATTGTTTTGTTTGTTAATACTGACCTAGAAAAATTTCTAAGTTTTGTCTCAACTCATCAGAGTATTTTTAAAACATTTTTTCAGGATTTTTAAAATCCAGGTTTAAATATAACCTAATATTTTTTTATTGGCAAGAAAAATATTAAACTCAAAAAATTTCAAACTTGAATTATACTTTTATATACATTTATAATAAAGTAAATGATTTTTTAAAAGTTGATTTTTCAAGTTTGGGTTGCAAAGTTGGGGTGGGTGCCTGTGCCGACTTTCATCTATTGCATATAGTGCAAAGATAAAAAGTTTGTGTTGCGGTGTTGTTTATACCAAGATACTATTTACAGAGTTATGATGTTATACATAAATAATGAATTTAAATAAAAAAACTCTGGCCAATTTTTTCAAACTAACCAGAGTTTTACCCACAATCATATAAAATTGTTATTTATGTTCTCCACACCATAACACTAATAAGCCTATCCATACAATAGAACCTATCAATGTTGACCAGAACTCATTCTCTCCCATTATTCATAACTTTTAAAATTTTCCATGGATATACATATGTATCCAATAGAAAATAATAAATTTTACCTATAGTGTGAAAAGTATCTTTCTGAACGTCGTAGTTGCCTTGAGAAGTTGATAATGTTGAAGGGGTGACAAGCACCCCTTTCAAACATATCACTCTACCCATCCTACAGGTTTCTTATCGCCAACCAAATCCCACTTACCAATAATGGTAGTGTTCACATCATTGGCAGTAGCCTTTTCCTCAGGAACACCGAAAGCACGAGTCTTTACACGTTCAGCTTCAGTATACTGAATTGTACAGCCCTTCAAAGCCTTCATAGTGCTGTCAATTTCCTTACCCTGAATAAAAGGAATAAGGTTACCAATACTGCGAACAACCTTCATACGACCATTCTCACGGATGTTCTTACCACTTTCATCAACTGGGAAAGCAACACGAGTCATAGAACGTGGTGAAAACTCGACTGTACGACCAGTATTAGTTAACACATTGATATACTCCATAGGATTCTCAGTATTACCACCAATAGCACGTTGCTTAACAGTGTAATTTTCAGGAATCACGAATGATTCACCAGACTGAAGATTGTTTAACTCTGAAGTTCTGAAAGCCTTACTAAAGCCTGCAACTTCCTTAACATTGGCATTAGCCAAATCTGCGCGATTTTTCTCTTCGAGTGTCATACGCTTAAAAATTTAAAAAGTTGATAATCGTCTCCACAATTTCCTGTAGCACAAAATTGCTTTGACATAATTGATTTGTTCATGTGCGAAAAGCTACAGTGACACTATACATTGCTGTTGTAGTGCTAAGGCTACATAGCCTTTTATACATTTGGCTTGAGTTTTAACTCCGCAAATGCGGAGAGGCAATTCCTCTTACGTGGAGCCTATCCCACAGCCACTCTTTCGCTACTCCAGCGGACACCGTGGATTTCGTCCGAGGCTACATAGCCTTTTAGACTCATGGCTTAGGTTTTGAAAAAAAAAAGAGAATAGTTAGACTATTCTCTTTGTGGACCTGAACTTCGTTACCTTTGAGTAGCAATGTTCAAAAACATGAAGACTTCTGCTGATGAAGCGAAAGTTGTTCTCGGAGCGGACTTTCATTGCTTCTTCTTTGGTAGAGTATTCCTTACCAAAAGATTCTCCATCATTGAATTCAATTGTATAGTAAATCATATTAGGAATATTAAAAGTAAGCCCACTGTTAATGCACAGTGGGCAAAAGCGTCAGCGGATGTTGAATTGAATAGTGATGTTGCCAGGAACCAGCTTGCCGTCCTTATCTTTGGCAAAGAAGGATTTACCAATGCAATAAACCTTCTTGTCCTTGAAGAACTCAACAGCCTTTTTGGCAGCGTCTTCGGCAGTGCCTTTCAGCAATTCTGGACTGTCATCCCGACGGCCTAAGGTCAGAAGATGAGCCTGAAGTTCAGCCTGGAAGGTAGAACGAGGTACTACCAGAGCCTTGCCAAGGTCGTCATAAACAACCTTGCGACCTTTGAGGACTGTGTTTAATGATAAGTCCTCACCAAGGTTGGTAGTCAAGAGCACAGCTTGCGAAGTTGCAGAACGCTCTGTTTCCTTACCATCTATGGTATAAGAACCTATTTTGTAGCCTGTTACTGAGAATTCGGCACCGTCCTTAAACAGGCTCTCGGGACGACCAAAGTAGAATGATTTTTGAGAGTCAACAGGACTCTCGGTAAAGATAATGTTTGCCATAATGATTGTGGGTTTTAAGCAAACAGCCGAAATTGTGTCGGCAGCACGGCGAATGCTTCGTGCAATCGCTAAGGATATATAGCATTTTATTAATATTGACTTAAGTTTATTAAAGAAATAAAAAGATTAGTGGGATTATTTATTCCCACCAATCTTTATAGTTTTCAATTTTTTATTATTAAGAGTGGGACTATAAGTCCTCACTCTCTTTTGCTATTCTCATTCCAAGACGAATTGCTGCTATATGTTCATTGGCAGCTAGTGCAAAGGATTGAATCTCATGAGCTCTTTCGTTGTTATCCTCATTGAGGATAAATAGAAGTTCTTGAATGCATGGTGTATTAGTAGTAATTTTACCATAGAACTCATTGTGCTGAACTTCAGTAAGATTAGATTCAGAAGTGGCAGCAATAATTGACAATGAAATGATGTCAATCAATTGTTTTTTACTAAGATTTTTCATTGTTTTAATTGTTAAGTTAAAAGTGTCCACTGCTTTGAAGAGAGTGAGTGGACTTAACTTTGTATAGATTAGCAGAATCTGCAAGCATTGCAGACATTCCACTTACTATCATCCTTAAAGTAGATATTCAAATTTGTATTTGTTGCAACTATTCTATCCACTTTATCAGGGTCAACAAACCACTCCCCTATTGGCTCACGATAGCAGGTGATATTAAGAGGAAGTGTGTTCTCAAACTTCAAGCAATAACCATATTCAACCGTATTTTCAGTTGTAGTTACTGCTAGTAGATTTTCCGTATGAAAATCAACATCTGAAATCATTTTAGATGGGATTTCCAGCGGTTGTTGGTTAAACCTAAGTAATTTCATTTTTACCAATTAAAAGAAAATGTCTCCTACTTTGGGTAGAGTGAGGAGACTTAACTCTATTAGGGTATCCATTCCAATGAGTTCCACATTGGTGCAGGATTGGCAGTCACTCCCTTCCTACGAGTGGCAATAGGTACACTTACTTTGAAGTGGACGAAGTCATCGGTCCCTATCGTAATGAACCGAAAAACGCCAGATTGTTACACCTACAATCTTGGATAAAAAGGTTTTGGATGGTCCTGTCCACCACTACCGTAAGAAACGGTGCCGCCTTGCTGCCCCCATTCCGAGTCCCAGGATGCCACGGAAGGATAGTGTGCCGTAAACTCTAAGGGATGAAGAACGCACACCATCTTCATCCTAAAATATTATAGCGATTTAGATTGACTTAGGTTTTTCATGGAATGTAGTGTAGTGTAACGGAACGAAATGAAATGAAAAATCCTGAGTCTTGGCTTAGGTTTCCAATAGGATTTTTGTTTTCCAAAAACGACAGACCGGGGGCTCTCGCCATAGGTGTACCGCCTCTCCCACAATTTTTACAAAAAAAATTTTCTAAAAAAAATTCTAAAAATTTTATATAGGGGGGGGGAATTTAAGCTCAAGAAATATAAAAAATAAAAAAATTTTTTTAGGTAAATATAACTCAAAGGCAAAAATTCGGAGAAAAATCTGATTAATTATAATTGGATAATTATCTTAAATTTTTATAAAAATTATTGTAAAAAGATAAGATAGAAAAAATCATATAACTTATTGAAAATCAAGCAGTTGCAAAAAAATTTCTGAAAATAGTTTCTTATTTACTGAAGGTAGTTTCTTAGGTAATGAAAATAGATTCCGAAAAATACATGAAAAATTTCTTCAGAAAATATTTTGATAGAAGAAAATTTTCTAATACATTTATAATGAAATAAAAATTCTAAAATTATGATAGAAAAAGAACAAATTAAAGTAAATGAAGATGGAGAAATTATTTCAGCC
>CACXGE010000146.1 GCA_902767135.1 uncultured Lachnospiraceae bacterium
TTCCGTTTCGCTCATTGCTTCTGGTTCCGTTGCTGACTCTTCAGTTGCTGCAAACATGGCTGCAATTTCTTCCGGACTCATCATTCCGGTTCCGCTTCCTGATACCTCTACTTTCGCCTCCGGCTCTTTCTTTGGTTCTGACTCCTCTCCTAAGGAATTCAACACATCATCTACCGACATATCCATGGCTTCCTCAATGGAAAGTCCTTCTTCTGAATTTCCATTGATTGCGTTATTTAACAGTTGATTCAAATAATCTTCCGTTGTACTCATTATCTCACCCCTGATTTTATTGTTCCTATCATAAATTTATTGTATAGCATACTTGTGTACTATTTTACGAAACAGTTACATTTTACCACACTTTTCCCACGGTAACAAGAAAAATCAATACTTCTCCAAATTTCGTAGGTGTTATCCCATACAATCTCATTCTTGACAGCAAGTGTCAAGCTTGCGTCTATACAGTCCCCCTTAAATAATCTAGAGGGTTTTGCTTTATTGAAATAGCTTTTCCCTGCAATTCTTCCGTGAGCTGAGGATATTTCTCACACACACGCATCAATACTGCTTTTTCATTTAAAAAAGCAACTTTTTCAAATGCCCAACGTACCACTGACGGGAATTTAAAATCTGTCCCCAGTTCCAATAAACATAATTTACGGTTCAAAGTCCCTGTAAGCCACATACGATACTTCTCCCAGGATTTTAAATATCCCGCTTCCATATACCCTTCCTGTTCTACCGTATGAAATATTAATGGCTTACCACATGTCTGACAAACTGGTCTTTCTATTTCACTTAAGTGTCTCTTTTCACTCCATACCTGATGTGCAATGGAATTTACAATTTCTTCTGCATTTTGGATACTTCCTTCACATCCGCAGGAACACTGTAACCGCCCTATACTGCCACATGGTGCTGTTATTTTCTCCCTTGAAAACATTGATTCATAGATAATATCGTCTGTATTCAGGGTGACAATGAAGTAATTCTTGTCCTTTACCATTTCATACAAATGATTATATGCACTCACGTACTTTGATACATCTGCCCTTTTTTGTTCCTCTGCTACAAGATAATCCAATATCCACATATAGTCACTAAAATCGTCCATATTCATATTCAATTTTTTTAAGATTTCCTGTCTATCCATCTGGTACCCAAACTCTGGACCGATTCCAATTAAGACAAATTGAGAATCACTGATTAATTCCTGCATTTTTTGATTCATCTCACTACTCCTTATTGTTCAACATGATATTTTCTATGTATTCACTCTTTTCAATCAGAACCTTACAAAACCTCCATATTTTTAACACAAAACCACGGACTACTCCGTGTCAAACACCTTCGCAATCCGTGGATTCCTTTTTTCAAATATACGCACCTTTTCCTTAAGATCAGCTTTTATTTTTTTCAATCAACAGTTGATCTATCTGACGTACCAAATTGCCAATCTCAGGTTTGGCAAGTTGAGCATCTGCCCCCAACTGTTCTCCCTTTCTTCTCATTTCCTCATTAACTAAGGATGAAAAAATTACAACTGGTACCTGTTCCAATAGAGGATCACTCTTTATCAATTTCGTTAACCTATGACCATCCATAATAGGCATTTCGATATCCGTGATTACACAACCTACCTGTTTGTGAATATCCCCGCCCTTGCGTTTCATTTCCGAAATCTTATCCCACGCTTCTTTACCATTATTGTTTACTACAAGATTTACATAACCTGCTTTCTTCAAGGAATCTGTAATTAAACGGTTTAATAATGGAGAATCTTCTGCGATTACAATAGGGACATTTTGTCTCTCTCTCTCCCCTAATTCGTCAATTTCTGAAACCTTCAAACCGGTCTCCGGACTAATATCTGTTACAATTTTTTCAAAATCCAGAATAATTATCAGTTTATTGTCCAGCTTTATAATTCCTGTAGATACCCCTGCCCCTGCCTGATTTATTGTAGCATCAGGTTTAATAATTTCTTCCCAGGATACTCTATGAATTCCCAATACTTCATCTACTCTAAAAGCAATATTTAGCTTATTGAAATTTGTAATAATTAATAGTCCCTTGTCCTCCTGAGACGACAACCCAATACTTTTCTTTAAATTTACTACCGTAATCATAGTATCTCTCGGCATGAAAATTCCTTCGATACAAGGATGCGCATTGGGTACTGGCGTAATTTTTTCACAAGTAAGTATCTCGCGAACTTTTGCAACATTAATCCCATAATGGTTTCCACCCAATGTAAATTCCAGTACTTCTAATTCATTTGTACCGTTTTCCAACAAAATTTTTGTATCCATTTGTTTTCCCTCCTAAATTCCCATATTATTCAAGTTTTTGCTCATTAATCCTCTTATGTGTAACATTATAACATAAACTTTGACAAATTCATAGCTATTTTTATGCATTTTTTTAAATCAATAAATCATAGGTTACAGCACACAACTACCTGCGAACAGTGACGATTTCAGCCCCATGCATTTAGGATGCATGGGGCTGAAATCGTCACTGTTTATAAATCTCTTGTACAGTAAAATAAAAAAGAACAAGGCAAACACCTTGTTCCTCACTATACCTTCAAAATTCCACACGGAAGTCCAAGAATAAACATTTATCTCACTCCGAAAGCCGGTCATCTCGAATCCGCTCTGCTTCTTCTCGATGAGTTTGCTACGCAA
>CACXGE010000147.1 GCA_902767135.1 uncultured Lachnospiraceae bacterium
CTACCAGACAGTTTACCGCTATGGCATAGCATTCTTTGGCAAGGATTGTCTGGTGAAGCTTAGAGAGTAGACTCAAAAAGGGACTGAGAAAACAGTGCAAAAAGAACGAAATGGCGTGTTTTTCGCAACAACGCGAGATTGTGAAGAACTGAAAAGTAAGGAAAGTTACTGTACAGACGCAAGCTTAACACTTGCTGTTAAGCTATGCGCCAAGGATGATATTATGTGAAATTTCAGCCTCATGCATCGTAGATGCATTTTAAATGGGCTGAAATGGTTACTGTGCACAGGATACCTGTGAAAAAAGTCCTGGTAAATACAGAAACTTTTCAAAATGATTTATCAACTGTCTTTTCCAAAGATGATGCACTCACTGCCTTGATACATTTGGGATATCTGGGATATGACTATGAAGAGGGATGTGCATTCATACCTAATTATGAAGTGGCAAAGGCGTATCAGGTTGCACTTAATGTAGGGAGCTGGACGGAGATTGCCAGGTCTATATCAAGATGTGATGAACTGCTGAGAGCCACCATTGCAGGCAATGAAGAAAGAGTGGCGGAGCTTATTGAACTTGCACACGATACCTACACTTCTGTTATGAAGTATAACGATGAAAATTCACTAAGCTGTGTACTTACCATGGCTTATTTTACCGCACCAGGATATTATAATATCATACGGGAGATGCCAGCGGGAAAAGGTTTTGCAGACTTTGTATTTCTCCCAAGAGCAAATGCAGGAAAGAGACCGGCTATGGTAGTGGAGTTAAAGTACAATAAGTCAGCAGATACAGGAATCAGGAAAATTAAGGAAAAAAGATACCAGGGGGCATTGTCAGGCTATAGTGACAGAATCCTTTTGGTGGGAGTGAATTATGATGCAGAAGATGAAGATAAGAAAAAGCATACATGTGTGATAGAAGAGTGGAAGAGTTAAGAATTCGTTTTTGTGGAATTGGCATTATTTTCAAAGAGCAGGTTTTCATACCAGGCAGGTAAGAAAACCTGCTCTTTATTTTGTGGAATAGTAATTGTTCAGTACAGGTCTCAGCATTTATAGTAGCTCTGAACAGATATGTGGAATATAAGATTACGATACCATGATTTGGAATCTGGAAATATAACTTTTTAGAATAACACAAAAAGATGGAAACAGATAAAAGTAGAACCAAATGCAGTGATTTTCGCAACAAACGATACCTTGAAATAATAAAAATTGGAAAATAAAGGAAATACAGATATTGAATTGTTCTTTTGTTGTGAAAATCACACGTTCTGGTTCTAAAAAGAAAAAAGTCGAAAAAAGTAGATTATAATACTACGGAGAATAGTCTAAAGACGGAGGTGAGTGTTGTAGGTGAATAAAAAAACAATGCAGTTTATGAAACCTTTTATGGAAAATCTGTCATCAAACGTGGATAAAAGTGTATTTGTAGGCACAATAATTCAGATGATAGCGGTTTGTAAACTGAAGCAAATTTCTGATAATGAAGGTTTTGAAATCTTTCAGAATATGTTATATGAAACAGATTTTGATGAAACGATAACCCATGACTATCTTAGTATTTACGTGAATCAGTTAAGCAACAAAAAAAGAGAAAATTTTCGAATAGCAGAATTTGAAAAAGTAATTTTTTCCATGATTCAGGAATCTACCATGAAAGAGAAGGATGTTTCAGAACCACGGGATATGGATTACTATGAAGCGATTGCCCGGAGAGATGAGGCAGAGTATTTAGAACAAGGGGTAGATGACAACTACGAGGAAGACAACGGAGAAGACACAGGAATTTTAGACGGTGATTTTTGGAATAATACAAAAACCATAACCATGGCAGAAAATCTACAGGCGGCTTATGGCAGTGCACCCTTGTCAGGAAAAAGTCCTTTTTTAGTCCATGAGAAAAGTGGAGAAAAAATACCTATCAATAAAGATGTGTTTTCCATAGGGAAAGATGCGTCCATGGTGGATTATGCCATCGATGGAAACAGTACGGTAAGTAGGAAGCATGCGGAAATTATAAAAAAGGGCACACATTACTTTTTGAGTGATAAAGGCTCTACAAATAAGACTTATGTGGAGGGCAGAGAAATACGGCCGGAAGAATTTGTGGAGATACATAACGGTACAAAATTCAAATTATCAAATGAGGAGTTCACATTTTCTTACGGTTTCAGCAGTAAATGCTGAGACTTGTATGGAATAGATACTCTATTTGTATCTGTTCAGAACTACTGAACAGATACGTAAAATCGGGCAATGCTTACGCATGAAAATTGCCCGATTTTTGTAAAATGCACATTTTCTTACGGTCTCAGCAGTAAATGCTGAGACC
>CACXGE010000148.1 GCA_902767135.1 uncultured Lachnospiraceae bacterium
GGTTCCGATACGGCACGATCGGGAAGGTGTTTTCACCGAAATCAAAGTGCGGTTAGCACCTCCCACAATGTGCCGTCTGACAATATATGTGATCAGTTCGTTTGCAAAAATCGCTTTTTTCTCCAGAATAATGGCCAACGAATACATCATAAACCATCCCAACAGTGATACTGCTAAGAAATATATCGGATTTTCGATGTTATTACCTGACAGATCAATATATCCTAATGGGCGCAGTATCAACAGTAAGATGAAAGCGGCACAAAATACAGCAATAGGTTTGATCCTCTTGTAAACCCTTTCCTGATCCAGCTTTAATACTTGCCCGATAAAAATCAGACAATAGAACGAGAAAAATCTATTTAAGCCATAGAGAAATATACCTTTGATATGTAAATAATAACCCACCAAAAGGAATCCTATCGCTATTCCGCATTGAGTCCATATTACCGCTTTATCGCTTTTCAAAAGCCATTTTAATGTGAACCCAATCACAGCATATCTGCCAGTATGTTCAACCAAACACTGCGGATTATCCGTGATAAAACTAAGATGTAAAAGCAAATTGTGAATCAATACGAATAATGAACTGAACAAAAAATATGGAAGCCACAGACTTTTTATTTTTCTAAACGTATACCCAATCAAGCTCCTAAAATCAGTTATCTTTGATTGGTTAAAAAGATACCCACTGGCAATAAAGAAAATCGCCATATGGAATAAAAGTACAAATTCTGAGAGCGGTGCTTCCGTATGGCGAAATACCATCAGAATAATACCCATGCCTTTCAGTAGATCGATTTTTTTGTCTCTTTGGCCTGAGGAGTTGTACCCCCCCCCCCTTACAAATTTGAGTTTTTCCATTTTTCGTCTATTCCTTTCCGCCTATGCTAAGTCCTTAATCTTACGAGCCGGAACTCCAGCATATACCGCGTTTGACTGGCAATCAGATGTTACCACTGCGCTGGCTGCAATAATGCAGCCTTCTCCAATTTTGACGCCGGGCATGATCATTGCATTCGCTCCAATCCATGTGCCATCGCCTATTTCTATTCCCTCGGATGTGGCTTTTCCAGCACGACGTTCCGCATCACCCACCTCATGGGAAGATGTTACAAAGGTAACCTTAAAAGCAATATTGCAATTCTTCCCGATGTGTATGGGACCTGCTGTGTTGAACCAGACATTGTAGTTGATGAATGTCCCATTCCCTATTGACAGGTTGCTGTTTCCAATAAAGCAATGCGGATGAATGGTTACACCTTTTTCAAGCTGTACCCCCCCCCACACACGTATATAGCCGAACTCGAAGTTTGTTAGGGATTAAAATGGATGCACATATTTTGTTATACCATAAGTCTCTCAAAAATAAACCTGCCATTAGTTACCTCCAAAAACTGTTATTAGATTTTTCCTTTTAAAACACGTCCAACTATACCCTTAAATATTCCCAAACGGTGGCGAATTCCAACACCCTTTTGATATCTTCGTATTTTCATCGGATACTTCGGAAATGGTTTTAAGCAAATTTTCATTGCAATATACTTTTCAAACATCGTAGCTCTTCGATCATGCTGATAAAACTGCATATGCTTAAGTTTTTCTTCATAGTCCGTGAACTCTGTCACAACCAATTTCCCTAATGTACTAGCTTCTTGGACAATTTCTACACCCCGGTTACTTCTACAAATAATCCCGTTTCGACCATCTGCCTCTGTAAAATTTGGTTTGTTATCCTCTGTCAGATACCAAGCATCGCAGCAAGCAATATCCGCCATTTCGCCAATACCATCCAGACAGAATCTGCACATTTTCATGATATCTCGTCCTAGGATTTTTCCCCAGGATGTATTATAGTCCATTTTACACTGTTTTCCATTTTCCAGATTCGCTGTTGCATAACCCGGCCACCCATTCCCGCGATATCTTAAAGATACCACTCGACTATCACATCCCATTTCTTCAAGTAACTTCTTTTGTGCATCAATACTTGGAAGTCCTGCACAAAAGAAGGACATTGTGATCGGAATCATTTCCTCAATTATAGGATTCAACTTTTGGAAGTTCTTAAGTACAGTTACATCACAAGGCTTTCCAATAAAAGCGTATTTTTTATTCACATCCAGCTCTGAAATACTACTCAATGGATGACTGATAGCATACCTTGAACCACATCTGCTGAGTAATTCCTCCCTTGATGTACTGATACATATTTCTGTTTCCGTTGGATTTTCACTTGAAGCGCAGATATGAAGAATTGCATCAACCTTCTTATTTTCAAGAAGATAGGACGCTATTTCCGTCAATGAGCCACCACTTGATGCCTGCCTCCTGAGAACCTCGTCGGAGGAAAAACCGTAGTATACCGCTTCTATCCTGCCCCATATATGATTAAAATCCATCGAAGCGCATTGTCTACCGCCTGCCGGGCAAACAGTTCGAAGCCATTTTTCATCTCCCTTTATAGGAGATAGATAACCTTTTTGATTACAAATCAGCTCTGCTTTTCCAAGGCTTTGGCAAAGACCACAACCTATACAATATTCTTGAATTATCTTATCCATAGTTTATTTGACCGCTATTCAAATAAACCATCTACTATCACTTTACCAATCGTTAGAAATGAACTTCATAGTCAGACACAGGCTTTCTCGCTGCAGCCAAACACTTGACCATGTGTTGAGGATATCCATATCCAACCGCACATACAATTGCATATTGATTCGGTATATCTGCTACTTTTTGAATATCTTTCGAGCAGTCTGTTCCTATTGGGATTTGGAAAATACAACTTCCCAGTTTGTGTGCATGAAACGCCTGAACTAAATGAGATACATAGATACCACCATTGACATACCACTGTAATACTTCCTGCTCTCCGAACATCGTTCTGTCAACAGCAACAATCGCCCAGTTGGGAATATCATCCTCGAATCCTTTATTTCCAGGAACACACTTACTGATTTGGAAAACAGAATTAGAATTATTCGTCCAGAACACTTTTATCGGCTGACGATTACATGCACTAGGTGCATAAGATGCAGTTTCAAGTACCTTCTCCATCTCCGCTTCCGATACTGGCCTTTTTTCAAAACTGCGGATACTATGCCGTGACTCCATGAAATGAAGTGCCGATTGGAAGTCAATGCTATTGTATAATGCATCAACATCAATCTCGGTATAGCCAGCATTAACTCGTTTAATGCCATATTGTTCAAGAATTCTCTGATAACCATCTATCAATGATGAAATATCAAATCCACTATTTACTGTAAACTGTATATATTCTCCTAAAACAGACATTGCCTCATTATACGCATATCCGGTTATCGGATGTTTCACTTGCGCAACATAAATACTTATTTCATTAATTAACCTTGTGGCCTTTTCTATTCCGAATCCTCTGCGTGGATTATTAATCCCCATGCCTTTTTCTAGCGAATGTGCTAATAGAAGAAGGTTTACCTCATTTCGGTCTATACCCCCCCCCCTGAAATTCTTGTTTAAAAAGCATCTTTTGTTTTTTTCTCAATGCCACACCTTCAATTACAGACTTCATATGTCTTTTTACCTTTCGTAGCATTTTTATTCTCCCTTTGTTTTCATTTTTTTCCATACGCTTTTTCCTCTATTCATAAGTGATTTAAACTGGGATGTTTTAAACGTTGTTAGAAAGAACACTGCGTTAAAAATCACAGAAAATAAAACAGCTCTACATATTAATCCCATGAACCCATCAAATCTTAAAGCAAAAAATGAAACCCGATAACTAACTATCGCATCAACTACAATTAGAACAGTCATCATTGCATATTGAAAAAAATATTTTATCACCGGTTTATTAAATACCTTTTTATAAACAATTATCGGATCAATTAGTTCATATGTCACAATTCGTGCAATAGAAGACGCCCAAAGAATTCCTGCTAGTCCCCATAGCTTTCCCATAACAATATCCAGAATAATATTAATTATTGCGGAGAACATTGGAACATACTTTCCAAAAACAAACAATCCTGCTGTCGTTCGATATGTGTAACAAGGATAATGCATATTTGAAATATAAAAATACACGCACGCAGCCAAAACAGCATCAAACCCTATTACATACTTATTTCCCAACCATACGCTTACTAGCGGGCTTAGAAAACAGCAAAGGCCAGCTGTAGCAAATCCATAAAACCAGCCACTGATGTAAAACATCTCATTGAAAACTTTTTCTTTCTTCTCTGTATCATCTCCAGCATTTAAATTGCCTACACTTGCCACAATTGAATTCATCACTTGACTGCCAATTGTTCTAAAGACATCGACAACTATTTTATAATTTGCATATAATCCAACCGTAACGACATTTATTATCGATGAAATAAAGATTGAATCTGTACTTTCTAAGATTATTCCGCCTATCTTATATACAACTAATGCCTTAACATTTTTGATAATATCATAGATTTCATTTTTCTCTAATGGAGCAATATTCTTTTCCTTTAAGAAAGGATACATTTTATCCGCTTTCTTTGCAACAAAATAATTATTTAAAAACGTTGTTGCAACCATCAGCATCAAATATATGATAAACTGTTTGGTAATAGCCAAAAATAATATTTGCACCACAACTTGAAAAGCATAGAAAACCTGTTGGTATATATCAACTATATAGTTCTTCTGACAAGCAATAATGAGTGATTTCTTATAAACAAAAAAATATGAAATAACACTGTTCAATAAAAACAACAAATATAATAAAATTATATTTTCCTTAATATAGGAAACATCTCCCACAATGTGACCGATAAACGGAACCAGACAAATGCCCAAACCTGCAATCACAATACCAATAATCTGATATGTCTTTGCATACAGTTTCATCAGGGATTTGATTTTTTCTTGATCTCCCCTAGCAATTGGCTTGTAAAGACTAAAAACCATTGCATTGCAAATCCCCAGTTCCGCAAATGACAACACTGTTAAAATATCGGTAAATAGGCTATTAACACCCAGATATTCTGCTCCAAGAATATATACAAAAACCGTTCTATTTACAAAGCCGAGTAGGTTTTTTACTATTTGCATTGCTAATGTTATAGAAACATTTTTCGCAACATATTCACTTCTCGAAGATGACATTTTTATTTGCTCCTCCGATTATTAACAATTTTTTCTATCTCCTTTTGAATTTTATCCTCCATTGCATCGTATATCTTTTTCACATTTTGCATACTATATTTTGAACTATTCTTCAGTTCTAAATATGCATCCACATAGCGCATCGTTTGTTGGAGTGCTTCACTTGTACTGTTACGAGTTAAATCAACGACATATTTATAATCCAATGTTTCATACAAGCCAGCAAATTTTCTACTATACGCAGTAGGGATAGTTGCTACTCCACTAGAGAAAGCAGCAATAGTGGCATGCATCCTAGCACCAATAAAAAGATCCATTGAAGATATAAACGATTTTGCTTCAATTGGATTTGAAAATTTAGGATGCGTATTAACTCCCTCAATCTCGCTAAAAGAGTTCACACCATCTTCTCCGACATGAGGAATTAAATATATATCAAAATTTCTTTCTTTTAGGCAATTAATTAATTCGAGAACATACTGATCATAATCTGCTGACAAAGCTGTATTCAAATCAGTTTTTTCATTTTTTTTATTGCAAAGTAACCCTGATGGATTGATTCCTACTTTTAGTTTTCCGCTTGTGGCGTATTCGTCATTATAGGGTAACCCAAATGCCAAATCAGTTCCAACATATACATCCTTATCACATAATTCTTTGAGATACATTGCTGATTTAGCATCTCTTGATACTACCAGATTTGCTTTATTAATTATTTTTCTCGCAAATTTCTCTACCTTTGGTTTCATAAATGGGCCATATGTTTGTGGTCCCAAGATAAAAGGAATTTGAAGTATTTCGACAACATATTTTATATTACTCAGTCGAAAAAAACGTTCTTCACCATATATGTCGGAAAAACTGTCTCCTTGTGTTATATCGATTACAACATCGCATCTCTTGATATCCTGTAATGTCTTAAAATTAATTCTTGCTTTTTTTATAAATAATTTTGGATTATATAAATCATAATATCCAATTGGAGCATATTGAATTTGATTTCTACTTAATTTAAAATATTGTCTTAATTCATCAAATTTATTCTCACTATAATCCTGATCATATTCAAAAATAACATAATCAAAATCGCATTTAATTCTGTTTGATATTCTATTCAGCATCGCCAGGAGAGAATATGTCAATGCAACACAACCCATGTTTTCATTAGACACTAATCCTCCCATTATCCCAATTGTTATTCTAGTATCGTTCAAGTCTGTTTTTCCACCCTTTCATATTCCATGAATGCAATAAAAATCGGCCAGATAAAATAATACGCCGGATTTAAACAAATAACCGTTGGTGATGACAATAAAATGTAAACTAAGAAGCCAATTGAAAAAGCATCAACTGTCTTTTCTTTTGCCTGTTTGAAAGACATCTTAATAGCACGACACAACGGCCATATATATATATTCGTTATGAATATTCCAAGTTGAGGAAGTTCTCCAATAAAACCAGTATCCGCATAGTAATAACAACTGATTGGACCTGTCTTTATCTGCTGAAGGTAGTGCGATGATCCAGCGATAATTCCATGACCTAGAATTGGATTTTTAACAAATTCTTCCCAAAAATATAAGAATGCCCCTTGTCTCAATATTGTACTATTGTATTCAATACTCTTCGAACCAAATGACTCCAGGAAAGTACTTAAAAAACCATTTCCAACAATGATACATGCTATAACGATAAGTAGCATTATATTTCTAGCCTTCTTTGATACTGTAGTTGGATATAAAAGCAAGACTGCTACTATCGCACCTCCAATTGCAAGAAAAAATGCTCTCGTCTGTTGGATAAAAAAGACGCAATACATTCCAAGACAAAACTGCAACAAATTAAAACCTATTTTTTTATCTCTTTCTGTCCATATTTTGCAAAAATTATAGACAACCATTACACAGCCAACGCTCTTTAATGAAAACCTTAGATTATCATTTCTAAACAAATGATCCACATACAGAAAGAAATTCCCATTTACAGAATATATTAATACTTGCATTATACAAATTACATACCATATAAATGCAACAATATTGAGTGTCAAAAAAAAAGAATTTTTCCCGTTGCGCACCATAAATCTATAAACTGGAAGCGCAAGAAAAATTAGCAAAAAATAGCTGGTCTCTAATAACACATACTTAAGTGGATTTCCGTCATATCGTAGTGCACTTGTTACTACGATGATGGAAAGCGAGGCCACCATTGCAACCACATAATTTTTCATAAACAAAGTTGTATGATTCCACGCTTTGCTCCATACAAACAACATAGATGCGACTATTACAAGCAAAAGTTTTCTATATACCCCCCAAATCCAGGAGAGGTTTCCCTCTATAGGAATTAAATAGAATACATTGATATCCATTATTGCTAATATTAAAAAGAAGGAGATATACACTGCATTTGTCTTGTTAATGCATAACCTATTTTTATTCATTCCTCATCTTTCCTTGTCTGTTTAATATAAAATCAACCCACACTTTAATCATAATCCTAAGTGATAATCGTTTTCTAATTGTATCCTTTATCATGTTTATCATTCTTGCAATTACCAGTTTAAATTTTCTACCTCTTGCATATCTCCACACAAAGAACATATAATTTCTATTTATGTAATAATTATATAGATCACTTCCCTTATTTGTCGATCTGCTTTCCTTATGATAGATTATTGATTTTGGCAGATAGTAGATAGAAAAACCACATGATTTTATTCTTTCGCAATAGTCAGCGTCCTCATAGTATAAGAAGTAATCCTCACTCATCTTGCCCACTTTATTAAGTACAGCTGCCGGAATAAGCATAAAGCACCCTGTCGTATAATATATCTCCGTCTCTTGATCATAGTCGCCGTTGTCTATGCAGCCAATTCCTTTAATTCTATATTCACATAATTTTGAATCAAAATAACTCCCACCAAACCATAAAATGCTAGGCTCGTCGTAATATAATACCTTTCCTGTCGCAATCCCTATTTTATCATTCGCAATACATTTTCTAAGTAAAGGGTTCAAAAAATCCTGCTTTACTACTGTATCGTTATTCAAAATTAGATAATAATCTGGATTATATTTTTTTGAATATTCTATTCCGACATTATTACCGCCAGCAAATCCTATGTTATTTTTTAAATAAACTATATCACATCTATCTTCTTTTATCACATCGTCATATTCTACAATGTTCTTACTTGACGCATTATCTACTATACATATTCGAATATTACGATAATCACTTGCCAATAAACTCCTAACACATTCTCTTGTATCATCATACCCATTATAATTTACTAAGATGACACTAATCAGTGGTTCTTGTTTCATATTCTTTCTTTCCATATACCTCTAATAAGATTTCACACATATTTTGAATCGAAAAGCGTTTTCTTGCGTAGCTGCTAATAACGCTAGAATTATATTGATCAATATGTGTTATAACTTCCTCTAATTTATCTGCTAAATCGATCTCATTTCCTACTTCAAAAAGTTTTCCAACACGAGGATCATCAACAACCTCATTTAATCCCACTATATTGCTAGCTACACACGGCAACCCCGTCGCCATGGCCTCTACAGCAGAAATACCAAAACCCTCATAGTTGGATGGAATACAGAAGATATCAGCTTGTTCTAATTCTTTATTAACATCTTGAATATTTCCCAAGAAAACCACATTATCCAATACTCCAATTGCTCTCGCTAATTCTTTCATCCTATTCATTTCGCCATTGACCCCCTGTGGTTCGTCTCCTGCGAATATAGTTTTAATCCTATACCCTCTTTTTTTTAATATTGCCGTTGCCTTAATTAGTACGTCTTGACCTTTTTTTTGTGGATAAAATCGAGCTACATTTATTATTTTAAATGGTTCCTTTCGGTCTTTTCGCTCTACCATCTTAAACTTTTCAAAATTTATCCCATTATATATTCTTTTTATTTTTTCCTTTTTAACTCCACAGCTCCTAATATCCTTCACAACACCATCAGAAATTGCTATAATACGTTTGCAAATCAGATTTGCTATTTTTCTATCCATTTCATTTAAATCAGATGAAAAAATATAAGTGTCATGAACAGTAAAATAGAAGGACACGTCCGGACAAGCAGTTTTAATCAAAAGAAAAAAAGGCATTAAATTTCCCTGGTGTACATGAACAACATCAATGCCATTTTCTTTTATAATTCGAATCAGCTGTCTAACATACTGCAGTTTACGCAACTTTCTTTTTGACTCTAGTTTAAAGATCTTTACATTTTTTAAAAATTCAGACAAGAGTTCCTCGGAATACTCTTTAGAAATAATACAAACGTCTGATTCAACATCCCTGTAATTCGCCAATTGATTTGCTATTGCTATTCCGAGACGCTCAACTCCTCCTTGTTTAAAACTATAAAACACATTTAGTATTTTCATTGTGATTTTCTCCATAAATGATATTAAGCGCTGCCTTTAATCATTCCTTATAACCACCTTTAATAGTTTGGAAACTCATTATTCTCCTCAAGTGCAGCCTTAATTGCCTCTAAGTATCCATACTTATCATCTTCATCGGGTTCCAAATAACCACCTTCTGCCCATTCATTCCATGCGTACATAAAGATCATATCTTCATGATAATCATTTTTAGCGTGTTTAATTTGCTGAGACAGATAGTATTTAAATTTTTCAGGTGTTCCAACATTAACTTGTCCCCTATCCCCGTGGCGAGGTGTATTATCCCATTTAACAAAAGCACCAGGAATACTATTATTACGTACCGGCTTTGCATCGATAATTTTCTTCCACATTGCATCATAGTTTGCAATTGTTTGTCCAGTTATCTTCTTATACTGAGCTGTACCATATCTGTACAAATCAATTCCAAATTTTTTTCCAGCCCATCCTGCAAGCAGTCTTCTCCATTTTTTTAATAGTGCGATCACTTTTCCATCATTCGAATAAAGCCAATGACTTGCATACGGTGGCTGAAATTCAATATCATAATCAAACAGATTTGCCTCTTTACTATTATTCCAATCATAATCACCACATTGAAACGCAAAACTGATACCATTCAATCCATTTTCTTTTGCCAATCTATTCCATAAATCAATCATTTCCTTCATACAGGGAACAATATCCGGTCGGTAAAAAATAAAAAATGGCTTTCCGTCTTTTTTGATATATCTTTCATCCTTAAAAAATGGCAGAAGATACATGAAGTGTTCTTTCCATTCCTCTTCCTGGCCATATTCCTGTGCAATAAGCATTTTTTTCTCATCACCAACCCATGCTTTTGTCCACGGCTCATTAGCCCAGGAAATACAAAACGGAATATCAACTTCTTTGTTTTCCAGCATTTGCTCCATTGGTTTTTCCAAAAGCATTTTTCCATTAAACCAGTAGTGATAGTAGCAAAAACCATATACACCATATTTTTTTGCCAAATCAGCCTGCCATATTTTCACATTATCATCAAGCAGATTATAATAATTGTTATTCAATGGAACTTTGGGTTGCTGATGGCCTTCAAATAGTGGCTTAGCTTTTTTGACATTCGTCCACTCCGTAAATCCATTTCCCCACCATTCATCATTTTCAGGAATGTTGTGAAACTGCGGTAAATAAAAAGCAATTATCTTCATCGTATAAAATCCTTCCTCTTTCTCATTCCTTATTCTCTAATATATAACGATAGAAACTATTATTTCGATTAATTGAACCTGATAATTTATACGTCAATTTATGGATTCCTGTTAATCCCGTAATCCATTCCCACATATCCGTAGAGAAATCATCACCTAGCACTTTTACTAAATATTCACTATAATCACTATTCATATAGGGAATCTTTTTCTCTGCTTCTGGGTCACTCTTTACCACATTTGTGATAATTAAATTCGGAAGTAAATATTCAATAACGTGCTCATTCTTTAACCAATAAGCAAAAGCCACATTACGAATTTCTCGAATTGTCTTGTTTCCTTTCCTTGCGTGGAGAAACCAAGCTGGGTAAAGCACTGGATTATCAATCAGCAACAGTGAATTGCGTATGGCAAAGAACTCACTATTAAGAATTGCGTTGGGTAACATATCGGTAAGGTACACAGTTGAATCAATCCATGTGCCACCATAGTGTTCTAGCAGTGCAAACCGCATCAAATCCGCATATCCCGCCATCGGAATCTGTCCAGCATCTTTTTTCTTTTCAATGTAATCTGGCAATCGAATGTAATCCGCAAGATTTTGATCATTCAGTAAAATAATTTTTTGATTAGAATGTTTACATACAGACTCATAGCACTTCTGAACAATGATTGGTGCCTGTTCAATTCCCTTGTTCCAGTAAATCCAAATCGGATTTTCTACATCATTTTTGGGAAAGCTAAGCCCTTGAACATCTGTGTCTTTATATTTTAGATACGGTTTTATCTTGGAAGAAGCTCGTTCCTGCCACAATACCTTCCGTACTTCATAATCCTTGACAAGATGTAATTTATTAAACATAAATGCCCCTCGTTTGACGGCATTCACAATTCCATATCTTTGGATGAAGCCCTTCATCCCTATATTCTGATAATAATCATTCAACATTGTTCTATCCTCTTCGATTGATTGTACAATCTATTCTCAGGCTTCCATCCCTGATAAATCCGAATCAACTTCTCATAGTAGCTTTCAGTTGTTTCATATTGAACCATTTTACAGTTATCGGTATATTTTTCCAAAGTATCAGACGTGTGAAGTATTTTCTGAATTGCCTTCATCAGTTCTTCCACATTACCTGCTTCAAACAACTCTCCGGTTTTACCCGGCTCAATCAATTCGGGGATGCCTCCCATTTTAGATCCAACAACAGGCGTACCCAAAAGTACAGATTCCATAACAGAATACGGACAATTTTCATACCACTCAGACGGACAGACGCTGATTGCTGCCTCAGCAATAATGCGATAAAGTTCTTCTCCTGTCTTAAATCCCAAATACTTAACGTTTGGAATATCTTTCATTTTATCAGTAGACGGACCATAGCCAATAAACACAAATTCTGTATTTGGCATCTTCTTGGCTACTTCAAGCAACGTATCTGTTCCTTTGTCTCGCGACAGATGCCCAAACTCTAATACATAACCCTTCTTTTGAATGTTATCCAGGTGCGGCATCTCTTTTTTGAAATTATGCAACCCGATGGTTTTATCGCGGAATCTTTTTTGCGTGTCCAACTTTGATTTAAGGAAATAACTACAGCAAATATAGGCGTCCACATATGAGTATGCTTTACTATATTTCCACATATATCCATCCAGCGTTCCAAGAAGACTTTTTGCTCTGGAATTTTTTAAACATTTAGTTTGAAGACAATGAATATAATGGCCATCCAAGCATCGTTCACACGGCTTCATGTTCACATCGAACATTCCATGACTGGGGCAAACAAGCTGATAGTCATGTGTCGTGTAAACAATCTTACATTCTTTTTTTGTTTCTTTGCGCCATTTGTTAGTTTCCAAAATAATAGAAGGGGTCAGATGATACTGTATATTATTAAGATGTACTACATCCGGCTGAAAGTCATCTAAAACCTCACGAATTTTTTTGCGAGCTTCTCTTGAGTAGATAATACGAAAAGGCGCATTTAAATTTGCCCTTATTCCTTGAGAAAAATCCATATTCGTTACATATGAACCGACTCGATTTCCTACTGTATTTTTTTCATTCTCAAGCCCAAAGTACTGGACTTCGTGCCCATGTTCTTCTAACATTTTTCCCACATCGAATGTATACGTTTCCGCTCCACCCTTGGGAAATATAAATTTATTCACAAGCAAAATTCGCATATTCTAACTTCCTTACTTCCTTTTTCGTACTGTGATTTTTTTGTTTCCTATCCTCTGTTCAGATGCAGCACTTCCAATGTGTTATTCATAAACCAGAGTGCTCCATACAAACGCAGGTAGTGATACTGAAAGTCCTTA